>DGSM01000097.1:9721-21376 GCA_002393975.1 Clostridiales bacterium UBA4362 | reverse complement strand
AGGACATATGATGCTTTTACATCAAGATGATGAAGAAAATCCATATTATAATGTTGAAACACCTTTTGATATTATGCCTACATATAGTGCAGCTGATGTAATGCGCAAATATAGATTTAGAGATACATATCAAGTATTTGAAAATGATGATGTTGTTGGAATTACTATGAAAATTCAAGGTCTTCGTGACATCAAAGTTTCTGCAGGAGATACAGTTTATAGAGGAGAAAAAATAGCGGGAAGTCCATTAACAGCAGCTCAAGAAAAAGAATTAGATAAACCAACTGATGACAATTCAGAAAAAACAGGTGATAAGATTTATATTTCAATGAAAAAACCTGACAAAACGAAGGTTGAAAATGTAGAAGATTATATTGATCCAATTTACACATATGAAGATGAAAAAGAAATGGCTGAACAACTATGGTATCTAGATCATATGGAAAAAGGAAATAAATATGACTCACTTGGAAGAAATGTTGACTATGTACAATGGGCGTTAAGAGAAGCAGAAGACCCAGATGTTGGATATTGTCAAACACATAGATTATACAATGAGAACTCTAATGGAGCTAAAGACGTTGATTGTTCATCATTTGTTTATTATGCATTAATGAATAATGGTTATGATGTAAGAAAATATACTACATGGCCTTTCTGTACATCTAATGAACCAGGAATATTATTGAATCTAGGATTTACAGAATTGCCATTCCCTGGACCTAACAGCTGTGAAGTAGGGGATATTCTTTGGAGAGATGGACATACTGAGATTTATTCTGGAGATGGAAAGAGTGTTGGAGCTCATGGAGCGGATAACCTACCTGGAGGACATCCTTCAGGTAATACAGGAAAACTTGCTACAAATGGAGATCAATCTGGCAATGAAGTAAGTGAAGTATCATGTAGTTCAAACTGGACTAAAATATATAGACCACCAGGAGGTGGAGGCTCAGGCTCTAATGCAGGATATGTTATGTCAGATGATAATTATGGCAAAGATGTTGTAGATGTTCTAGAAAGTTGGAGACAGCAAAATGGGGGACATGAAAAAGTTGTAGAAGAGTACAATAAATATTGTGGATCATATGGAATGAGTAAGATGTCATATAGTGACTTATGGTGCTCTGAAACTGCAAGTGCTGCTTATGCATCTTTAGGTTTAGCGGATGAAATTGGTGGAATGGCAGCCGATGGATTTACGTATGAAAGACATGCAAAAGATAAAGGAATATGGGTTAGTGATAAGAACTATGTTCCAAAAAGGGGAGATATATTAATTACTCAAAATAGTAATGGAGACAGACACACTCAAGTAATCATAAGTAGCGATGGTAGTACAAGTAAAACAATTGCTGGTGGAGCAGATGTTATTCACCATGCATCTGTTGATGTTGGATCAAGTAGAATTGTAGGCTATGTAACTCCAGCGAGATGCTCTGTTGGAAACACTTCAAGTGTGGATTATATTAAATGGGCAGTTGATATAGCAAATGATGACAGATATTACTATGATCATAGTAGCTCTCAATATACTTTCTCTTGCTCAACTTTTGTTGCTACAGCTTTGTACAAAACAGGACATATACCAAATAATATTTGCCCTGCAAATGGAGCAGCTATTGGAGGCGAAGGCAACAGCACTTTGCATAATGCATTAAGGGCAGCTGGATTCAAAGAACTAGATGCAAGTCAAGTAGGAGGATTTGATGGTCTAAAAGAAGGGGATATTTACACTATTGGTCCATCTTATCATGTGTCTATATATATCGGAGATGGTAAAGCAGTTAGTGCTATTGGACCTGATCCAACTTCTCCAAATTTTGATCAAGCAAATTCAATTCGAGTACATGATGCACAAGTAGGAAATTTAGTAACTGTTTTCAGACAATAAAAACTTAAACATACAAACAGATAAAAAGCCAAAAAGAAGGGAGGCATTTTTATGGATGATGATGAACTAGATGAAGAAAAAGATGAACAAGAAGAGAAAGAAGAACAAGAATCATCCGAAAATAATGGACCGAACCCTGAAAAAGCTAAAGATGAAGTAAAACAAAAAATGGATAAAGCCAAGAAAATGAAGGAGAAAATCCAGAAGGTTCAAAAGGCTCAAAAAGCAGCAAAAAAAGCTAAACAGGTTAAGACAGCAGCAAAATTTGCTTCAGGAGCGAAGAAATTCGCTCTTTTAGCCAACCCTTATTTTTGGATTGCTATGTTAATTATTTTAGCAATCATTGTTCTTATTGGCTTAATAATGTCATTCACTATTATGCCTTCAAACTTTTTAGGAAAAGCTAAAAGATTTGTAGAAGGAATGATGCAAAGCTTTTGTGGATTTGTATGGGGAGATAATACTTCACCTATTAGCAATGGAAGTGAAGATGTAAAAGATTTAGCGAACTATATTCAAAATATGGGATATGATATTCAAGGATATGGTTTTGGTGATGTTGAATATACAGATGACACTGAAAAACAAAGAAAAGAAGTACAAGAAACAAATGAAGCAGCAAATGCTATTGATGGAAAGAAGAACTTTGTAACAGAAGAACAAGCAACCCAGGGAGGGGAAATAAAAAGAGTATTTGGATTACAAGCAGTTACCACTGTGTCTAAAACAGAATATGAAGATGGTGATGAGATGTATTCAATTACAGGAAGATTTAGTTCTAAGAACAATGATTATTTAAGAGCTTATCTTTCTGCAGAGGCTGCTACATATACAGAAGCAACATATAGTATAAAAGGTTTATTTAATGAATTAGGAGATTTCTTAAAGAATACATTAGGAGATATCTTTGGTTTTAATGATAAAGATGACTGGAAAGATCCAGGAAATGTTGGTGCATTAGCTAAATCTACTGGAATGCTTAATATCACAAATGCTAATGGAAACAATATTTTTAATTCTACTCTAGATGGTTCTCCAACCAAAATAAAAGTTGATGCTAAAAATAAAAAATTGATTATATATGAACATGCATTAAGTATTTTGGGACTTACAAGTATTCAATGGGGTCAAACATTTAGCATAGATTTAAGTGATTGGACTGCTGTTTATGGAAGACCATTAGAATTATTTTTGGCATTACATTTATCAAGTATGATGCCAGATCTTCCATACCAAATTGCGGTTGATCAAGCTTTCAATACGAAAGTTAATATTAATTTAGAGGATGTAAAAATATATTTTGATACATCAGTAACATTAGATGGACATAGAGTAACAATTGGAGGAGATTTTGATGGAGCAGTTAGCACTCTTCCTGGAGTAGGAGCTTCAGATTTACCACCGAATGTTCAAGCATGTTATAACTTATGGCATTCAAAAGGCTTAACAGATGTTCAAATAGCAGCTATTCTAGGAAATGCATATAGAGAGTGTGGAGGAGTAAGCAACTGGGATTGGAACGCACAAAAGGCAGCACTAGATGCAGGAGAAGACTTAAAACTAGGAAATGTAGATGGACTAAGTTGCACATTAGCAGGATTTTTACCTGGTTATGGATTAGAATTATTACAACAATATGCAAATACTGTAGGAAAAGATTGGGGAGACGCTACTACTCAAGCAGAATTTGTTTATTATACATTATGGGGAGAATATGCAGCTAAATGTAAAGAAGAAAAAGGTGATGCGGCATATCAAATCATATTAGAGGATATAAGAGGTTCAGGAACAGCGTATATGACTACAGCACAATGGAAAAATTATAGTGGTCAATATCCTTTTGAATCTTCATTTAGAGATGAAACAAATCCTTCAGCTGCTGCATGGGCATACTTTATATGCTATGAAGGAATGGCAGGAAACGAAGACCAAGCCCATTTTTGTAGAGAATGTGCTGACTATTGGTATCAAAGAATTCAAAATAGTAGTGCTTCAAATGGAAGTGGCGGAACAGGAACAACTGGAGAAGGCACCAAACTAGGAGGTACATGGAGATTAACTGCATATGCAGATAATCCTCATGATCAAGGACAATATGTAGGACAATTTGCTGGATCAGATGTAGCAGGCCCAGGAGTACCAGGAAAAACTATAGCTATTGCACAAGATGTAATGGCAAAATATAATTTAAATTTTGGTGATATTATAAGAATTGATGGAAAAGATTATATTCTAAATGATCATGGTGGTGGAGAAATGGCTGGTAAAGATGCTATAGACATATTTACTACAGAAGACCATGAATATGATGAAGCATATAATCATAATACTTCAGATGTCTATTTAGTTGGGCATAATGGAAATTCAAATGGTATGTCTGCAGAAAGTCCATCTTCAAGTAAATCAATTTCTGATTATTTGCCTTCTGCAAATACTGTAAGAAAAAAGAAAAACTATGATGCTTTGAAAGATGCTG
Organism: Clostridiales bacterium UBA4362; assembly: GCA_002393975.1. Lineage (GTDB taxonomy): Bacteria > Bacillota > Clostridia > TANB77 > CAG-508 > CAG-793. The sequence goes on along the minus strand of DGSM01000097.1, from coordinate 17,006 downwards.
TAGGAAAAGGGGATCCTGTTCAAGTTACATTAGTAGATGATGATGGAGAATCTTTTACTATTTCATTATCCCAAGAAGATATAAAAAATCTTTTGAAATTAATTGAAACAGGAACAAATGGCACAAATATAAAATGGCCACATATAGAAAGTGTAACCAACCACTGGTATTATCATATTATTGATTTTTATGGAACAGCTGCTAAAAATACACCATATGGTGTTTATAAAAAAGCAAAAGTTGCAAAGAAAACAATTAAATATGGCGATTCAGAAGGAGGCTTAGATGGATACGATATCGAACTAACCGCAATATTGACTTCTGAAAGCGGAATATACTATCAAGTATGTGAACCATATTTAAATAAAGAACCATCAAAATATTTAAAGACAATATTCCACGGAGCATATTATAAATATGATGGCACTACAGACACTGCCAGAAAGATTAGTGCAGCAAGAGCAATAGAAGCAGCTTTTGGAACAGATGATGTAAATGATCCAAATTTCCCTAAAGATAAAAATGCAATTCTGGCGAAGAAGATAAAGTATAATTGGCATAGTTCAGGCGGAGAAAATTCAACTATAGATATAACATCGGAGGATGCTGAAGAATATATTAGTGCAAAAAAGGCACAAGTTGCAATTTCAAAAAAGTCTGCAGAATTAATAGATAAAGATAAGAATTATTTAGAAGAAGTAAATTTAAATCCAAATGAAGATCCTATAAAAGATGCAGAACTTGAAGAGGGCAGCCTTTCAATGGATGAGGGCGGAGAAGAAAGCCCAATGTGTAAAAAGCTAGTTGACTTTAAGTCTGACAAGTCAAATACTTTAGAGGCATTTTCAATATTAGAGAATGTAAACTCAGAAGCAGCAGATGTAAATTATAGACTTCTTAAAAAATTAATGGTAGAAATGGACTATTTCACAGAAGATGAGATGAATAGTCATGAAAAGAATATTCTATTATGGATTACAAATGTTGAAGGAACAAAAGGCGAAGATGTAGCAATAAGAATTAATAAAAATCTAGGACAAACAGATAATGGAGAAAATAAGACCATCAGTGATACAGAAAGAGATGCAAATGATTATGGAGTTGTAATCAGCAATTTTATGGAAAATACTCAAATAATTGCACCTGGAGATGCAAAAGTAAAAAATGTTGGAACAGATGAGCATGGAGATTATATTGAGTTAGAATTTACTACCTTGACTGATGATAAAGTTTATCCACTTCAAGGAACTATGATGTTATTACATCAAGATAATGAACAAGATCGTTATTATAATATTGAAACACCTTATGATGATGAACCTATGTATAGTGCAGCAGAAGTAATGAGAAGGTATAGATTTAGAGAAACATACCAAGTTTTCGAAGATGATGATTTAGTAGGAATTACAATGAAGATTTCAGGACTTCACGATATAAAATTTAAAGGTGGAGATACTGTTTTAAGAGGAGAAGAAATTGCAGGAAGTCCTAAAATGGAAGTTGAAGGAGAAGAAGACTCTGGAGATAAAATCTATGTTTCTATGAAAAAAGCTGACAAGACAAAAGTAGAAAACGTAGAAGATTATATAGATCCAATTTATACATATGAAGATGAAAAAGATATGGCAGAAGAGTTGTGGTATCTAGATCATCCAGAACATGGAAACTTCTATGGAGTAACACCATTTAGCTATGCATACGTACAATATGCAAGAGAAATGGCTGCTGATGATGATAGAGTTGGATATTATCAATCAACAAGACTTTATAAATATAATTCTGAACCAAACAATTGGGATGTTGATTGTTCATCAATGGTATATTATGCACTTCAAGAAACAGGTTGGAATCCAGGACAATATTGTGATAATTATCCATTTACGCCACAATATAACGAACCAGATGTACTAATGAAACTAGGATTTACTGAACATGAGTTTACTGGATATGAAGATTGCTTAAGTGGGGATATTTTGTGGAATCCTGGACATACAGAAATTTATTCTGGATCAAATGGGGAGAATTTGACAATAGGAGCACATTCACCAACTGATCCCGTAATTCACAGAATAGAAGGAATAGAACATAACTTTGTAGATGATAATGCAGGACATGGAGATCAAACAGGACATGAAGTTTCAGAAGGACAATCAGGAAGTAACTGGGAAAGATACTACAGACCTCCAGAAAATGGTGGAGGAAAAGTATATGTACCAGAATCAAATGATGATGATACAAGTACTGGAAAGGATTTAAGCAGCATTGATACACCAGAATATGAGGAACTTGAAAAATTAGCTGCTGAAAATGGAGTAAGTAGTGAATACTTAAAAGTTATTATAGGAACTACTGCGAATGAAGGCTATGTAAATGATCCATATTTGTATTATGGCTGGGCTAGTGCAATGATTAATAATCCAGTGTCGATAGAACAAATGCAAGGATGGGATCCATATCATAGTGGTGAGAGCAATTTCTATTCTTATACCAATGTTATGAATGGATATAGAAATGCAAGCGAAGATGTTCTTAAAGGTGTTAAGTTGGCATTTACGGATAGAAATCCTAAGATAATAGAATGTAATGGAATGTATAACTCGACACCAGCTGCCTATAATTGTTTATATCAATCATCTGTTTATAATTGTGCGATATATGCATATAAATAGATTGATTTGGAGGAATAATGAAGAAAAAGGAAAATTATTATACTTTAGTTAGCATAGGTATAATAGTCATTATTTTAATACTAATTTTTGTTATTATAGATAAATATAATATTAATAGCTCGATTAAATATGGAATTAATACTATTAATGATATTAACATAGCAAAAGAAATGATTACTAATGATGCTTTTGAGAATCGAGCTATACAAAAAAGCAATAATACTTTTTATAGAATTAATAATTGGAACAACTATTTAGATGGAATATCTTGCATTAATTCATATAACAATTCTATTACTAATTTGTATGATCAAAAAAATGGGAAATTATCTTATAAATTAGACTATGAACCTGATGAAGAATTATTGAAATCTTTAGATAAATCATATGTATCCAAGAAGGGATTATCATTAAAAAATATAGATACATTAGCTACTGGAGAATATAGTTTTGTTCCAACATCAGCTTATTATTCTATACAATCCAATTATAATTTGTTGGTATATGGGTACTTGATTAATAAAGAAAGTAATACTACAGAAGACTATGGATATCTTGTCCAAATGAATTATATTGTTAATACATATTCAATCATTCCATTTGATGAAGTAAAAGACATGGAACTTGCAAATATAGAAGATGGAGCATCTAAAGATATTCAAAAAGAAAGGATAGAAGAGGGTGCAAAATTGTTTCCAACTACAGCATCAGATAGAACAATAGCAAATCATCTTTTAACTAATTTTAAAAATAATGCAATATATAAGCCTGAATTAGCTTTCAAACAATTAGATAATGAGTATGCTAAAAAATTTGGAAATGTAGAAGGGTTTAAACAATATATAGAACAAAATAGAGATAAGTTAAAAAAGATTAGTCTTTCAAATGTTGAAAAACAAAATATAACTGAAGGATATGTATTATACAAATGCTATGAAGATGGAAATACCAGCTACTATATTCAATATTCTGAAGAAGATTTCTTGGAAATAAAATTAAAGTTTTCTAATATTATTTTATAGAATAAACAATAATAAGAAAGAAAGAAAAAGTATAATAAAAAGATCACTAATATTTAGTGATCTTTTTTAGCTGTTATAGTTATATTATTTTGAACTACATTTTCAAAAGTGGTAGTAAAACTATCTATAAATTTTAAATATGTATTTAAAATATTCTCTGAATCAGTAAATATACCGCATGGATTTGCTTTTGTTTCTTCATATTCAATATAATGATTTGCTTTAAGTAGTTTGTTATTTGAATGAAGAGACATTATTAATTCTATAGTTTCATTTTTTTGTTCTATATCTTTTGCAAAATTTAGTAATGCCAAATTTTCATTTTCAAATTCGAAAACTACTTTTCCTGAATTATCTTTTCCTTTTGAAGGGCAACCTTTGCTACTAGGGTAGGAGATAGGAATGTTTCTAAAGGCCTCATTGTTATTATATAGACATTGCTCCTGACTATTTGCCTTATTGATATCAGAAAGCTTTTTAGGATTATTTCTGTTTGCTCCTAAATCAACTCCATTTCCATTTGAAACAAAGTTTCCCATTGTTTCATAGGGCATGTTATATGCTTGATGTAATATGTTTATTTGATGCTTTACACCTTGAAACTCGTTTGAAATAGAGCTTTCATCTATTCCTGAAAATAGTTCTTGATAAGAATAAAGAGAATTGTGAATAGGCGTTAAAGCCTCATCAGATGACTTTGCATAGCATTCAGCATATTGCTTAAAAAGATTAGTTGCTTTAGAAAAGTCAATACTATCTATATCAAATTTATTGTTAGTATATTTTTTTATATAATAATTTATTGCTGAAGTAGTAATAATATAGCCTTCAGGATTTAAAACTGGAATAAAGTCAAAACAATATTGACTTAAAAGATCAGCCAAATTTTCTGTGGCAACTATTTTAGACAAGTATCCCATTAAATAATATATAGCTTGAGAATGTATAATATCATTGCCACATTCTCCACCAATAACTACAATATGTTTTCTTCCAGTTCCTAAACAAAAGTGCTTGATAGGTAAGCCAGAAGCGGTTCTACCAAGACCTGCTTCAAGATCCTTAGGAGAATAATGAGAAATATGATTTTCTTCTTTATAGTTTAAAGCATTAATCTTATTTAAAAGAGTAGAATAGCTCCAAAGGGGAGTCATAGTATTGCTTTTATTAATAGAATTAAATACTTCATCCAAAAATTTATCGTTTTTCAAAGAAATATCCTCCTAAATTTTTATTAAAATAAATATACCAAAAACGAATAAAAAAAACAACCAAAAACCTATGCAAACTTGTTGACAGTAAGGCTTTTTTGTGTTAAAATGATTTAGCGTATGTAGGTTTATTTTACATGCGTTAATATTTATTTTACGCTGGAGGTGTTGAAATGGCAACAAAAGGAGCAAGAGAGCATATTACTCTAGAATGTACAGAATGTCACAATAGAAACTATGTTACAGAAAAGAATAAGAAGAACAATTCTGATAGATTAGAAATAAAGAAATATTGCAAATTCTGTAAGAAAACTACAGTTCACAAAGAAACAAAATAATCCTTTTGAGGAGGGGAAACTTAAATGGCAAAGAAGAAACAGTCAAAAAAGAAAACTTCTAATAAGAAAATCGAAGAAATAGAAGAAATCAAAGAAGAAGTTACAGAAGAAGTAGAGCCAGAAGAAATAGAAGAGGCTGAAGAAGTAAAAGAAGAAAAGCCAACTAAGAAGAAAAGAAACGACAGCAAAAAGAATAAAAATTCCGATAAAAAAGCTAAATCTGAAAATAAATCTCATTGGTTTAAAGATTTTAAAGCTGAGATTAAGAAGATTGTATGGCCTTCAGGTAAAAGATTATTTGATAATGTTGTAGTTGTACTTAGCATGGTTATTGTAGTAACTTTAATAATTTTCTTGTTAGACTTAGGACTTAAACAATTAAGTAACCTTGAAGTAAACGGTGTAAATGAATTAAAGACTAAAGTTGCTAATGAATTAAATAGTGTAAATAACAATGTTACAACATCTGATGATATATTAGTAAATGGTACTGATGGATCTGTTACAACATTAAGTGGAGAAGCATCAGAATAATTTATACCTTTTAATTTTCCAAATAGAAAGGAAATTTGAATCATGTCTCAAAAAGATTATGATAAAAAACCTAGATGGTATGTAGTACATACATATTCAGGATATGAAAATAAAGTAAAAACAGACTTGGAGAAAACAATTAAGAATAGAGAATTACAAGATTTCTTCTTTGATATAATTGTTCCAATGGAAGAACAAATTGAAATCAAAGATGGAAAGAGTAAGACAAATCTTAAGAAAGTTTTCCCAGGATATGTTTTAATTAAAATGATTGTTACTGAAGAGACTTGGTACATCGTTAGAAATACTAGAGGTGTTACAGGTTTCGTTGGATCAGGAACAGATCCGATTCCTCTTACCGATAGTGAGATAAGAAAAATGGGATTTGATACTGCAACAATTAATGTAGATTTCGAAGTGGGAGATGAAATTAAAGTAATCAATGGACCATTTATGAATTTTACAGGTTCAGTTACAGAAATTAATAAAGATAAGCACAAAGTTAAAGTGCTAGTTTCAATGTTCGGAAGAGAAACTCCAGTAGAAGTTGATTTTGCCGAAGTTGAAAAGATTAAATAGTTAAAACGAAATCTTTACAGATTTCATTTTATAAATTATTTTTGGTTATTTATTGAGGTTACGTAAAATTTATAACCACAATTTTACATGAAGGAGGTGCCGAAAGAATGCCAGGAAAAGATAACAAGAAAGAACAGAAGGATACCATTATTAAACTTCAAATACCAGCAGGAAAAGCTTCACCAGCTCCACCAGTTGGACCAGCTTTAGGTGGTAGTGGAGTTAATATCATGGATTTCGTTAAACAATTTAACGATGCAACAGCAAAACAAGCTGGATTAATCATACCAGTAGTTATTACTGTTAAACCAGATAAATCTTTCACTTTCATAACAAAGGAGCCACCAGTTGCAGTTCTTATAAAGAAGGCAGTTGGAATTGAAAAGGCTTCAGGTAAACCTAATTCTCAAAAAGTTGCAAAATTAACTAAGGCTCAAGTTGAAGAAATTGCTAAGCAAAAGATGCCAGACTTGACAGCTGCTAGTTTAGAAACTGCAATGAGTATGGTTAGAGGAACCGCACGCAGCATGGGTATTACAGTAGAAGAATAATTTTTAAAAATTTTTGGGAGAAATTAAAAGACATTTAATTTCGTTACAACCAAGGGAGGAAATAATGAAAAAAGGAAAGAGATATCAAGATAGCGTTAAGCTAATTGATACAAAAAAATTATATAGTGCTGAAGAAGCATTAGATATAATTGAAAAAATGCCTAAAACAAAATTTGATCAAACAGTTGAATTACATGTTAAATTGGGTGTTGACTCAACACATGCTGATCAACAAGTTAGAGGAACAGTAGTTCTTCCACACGGAACAGGTAAATCAGTTAGAGTTTTAGTATTTGCTAAAGGACCAAAAGCTGATGAAGCCAAAGCTGCAGGAGCAGATTTCGTTGGAGCTGAAGAATTAATTCCAAAAATCCAAAATGA
>DGSM01000097.1:0-9595 GCA_002393975.1 Clostridiales bacterium UBA4362 | reverse complement strand
TTTTAGGACCTAAAGGATTAATGCCTAATCCAAAATCAGGAACTGTTACTATGGATGTTACCAAAGCAGTTCAAGATATCAAAGCTGGTAAAGTTGAATATAGATTAGATAAATTAAATATTATTCACTTAGGCTTTGGAAAAGTTTCATTTGGAACTAAGAAATTACTTGAAAATTATGATGTTATCATTAATGCAATTATTAAGGCAAAACCAGTTGCAGCAAAAGGACAATATATTAAGAGTGTTTCTATAGCTACTACAATGGGACCTGGCCTTTATATAGACCAAAAATAAAACTGAAAATAATTTATAAAACCGAAGACAACTGGTATAAAGTAAATCCAGTCGAGGCAATGATTTAAGATATTTTAGACTTAGATTATAGCGTAGATTGAGATTTACATTATAATTTAAGTCTTTTGTTTTACTCAAAATAAAATAGGAGGTGAAATTTAAACTTATGGCAAACAAAACAATTATTGCAGCTAAGGAAGAAGCTGTTAAGAAGTTAGCTGAAGACCTTAAAGATTCTAAATTAGTATTGTTAGTTGATTATACAGGAACATCTGTAGAAGATGATACAAAACTAAGAAAAGATCTTAGAGGAGTTAATGGTACAAGTACAGTTATAAAGAACAATATAATTAGACGTGCCTTAGAAGCAAATGGAGTTAATGAATTAGATGAAACATTAGAAGGACCTACAGCAATCATTACTTCAAAAGAAGACTATTTAGCAGTATTAAAAGTTGCTTTCAAATTTAGCGAATCTCATGAAAACTACAAGTTTAAAGGAGGTATCGTTGAAGGAGAAGTTAAAACAGCTGATGAATTAAAAGTACTTGCAAAACTTCCATCAAGAGAAGAACTTCTATCAAGTCTTGCTGGTTCATTACTTGGAATTATTTCAAAATTTGCTGTTGCTGTTAACCAAGTAAAAGAATTAAAAGAGAAAGAAGAAGGAGCACCAGCTCCAGCTGAAGAAGCTAAAGAAGAAGTTAAAGAGGAAGAAAAAGCAGAAGCAACTGAAGAAGTTAAAGAAGAAGCAAAGGTTGATGAAGCACCAAAAGCTGAATAATAAAGCTTCATAAAATATTAAAATAAATTATATTAAAATTAAAAATTAATAGGAGGATTTAAAAATGGCAAAAGTTGATGATATATTAGAATCAATCGACGGTTTAACAGTAGTTGAACTAGCAGATTTAGTTAAGAAAATCGAAGAAAAATATGGAGTAAGCGCAGTAGCAGCTGCAGCACCTGTAGCAGGAGCTGGAGCAGCAGCTGGAGCAGCTGATGAAAAATCTACATTTACAGTAGTATTAAAATCAGCTGGAGCAGCTAAGATCCAAGTAATCAAAGTTGTAAGAGACGTTACAGGATTAGGATTAAAAGAAGCTAAAGATTTAGTTGATGGAGCTCCTAAAACTGTTAAAGAAGATGTTGCTAAGGAAGAAGCTGAAAGCATGAAAGCTAAATTAGAAGAAGCTGGCGCAACAGTTGAATTACAATAATTCATAAGTTTAAATATCAAATAACCTAAAGTATGAATACTTTGGGTTATTTTTTTATTGTATAAAAAACAATTCTGTGATAGAATCTATAACATAAAGGAGAGGTTTAATGAGGGAATCTTCAAGACAAAATAATGTCTCAAATGGATTTGAAGAAAAACTTAATATTGATAAACAACCATTGGAACCTTATGCAGATTTAAAAGTTATAGAAGATATTAAAGCTAAACGCTTTGCTAATAATAAAACATCTTCTGTAATAAATCCTCGCATGGGAATTATTCCTACTGCTAAAAAGCCATCTTCTAGAAGTATAGATACTAATAAAGAAAAAGAGATAGTAAAAAAAGAAGAAAAAATTGAACCTAAAATTCAACCTGAAAATCAACCTAAACCACACTCACAACCAAAGGCTCAAGAAAAAATAGTGCAACCAATTAAAGAAGATAAAAAAGAGGATCTAAAGGCTGAACCACAAGAAATACCAGACATTGAACAAGTTGTACAAAGAGAAATAAATGTAGAATCAAAACCGATTAAAAAACCACAATTACCAATAAAGGAAAAAGAACCACCAAAAGAAGAAGTTGTTTTGATTGAAGAACAAGTTGAATCGGCTGTTGAAATTCCTAAAATGCCAGTTCATGTAAAAAAGCCAGGAGTAATTGAGATAAAAAATATTAAAGGAGCTCCTAAAAACATTAACAATTTGGACTCAGAAACAAGAACAGTAATAGCTAAAGGTTTAGCAGATGGCATTAAAGTATATTTAATAGAACTAGGGGTATATGATGTAAATAGAGGCTATAATGCATCAAAACTACCACATGAAATAACAAACTTTATTAGACAAACAAATAATAATAGATTCAATGCATCAAATCTAGCTAGTAGATTTGGAGTTAACTTAAATGTGAACCATGATGATTTAGAAATGGTTAAGCATTTATCTTTTAAAGATTTATTTGATGCTATTGGAGAAAACTATCCTAAATCACAAATAATAAGGACAACAGAAGATATTTTAAGTAAAGATAATAATAGATTTACAATTTTCGAGAAAAAGAAAATGGAAGAACTATTTGAAATGAATGGAATAGAATTACCATCAGATGATGAATAAGGAGAAATATATGCTTAAAATGGGGGATACAGTAATTGATTATGATAATAGAGCATATGTGGTATGTGCTTCAGTAGAATATAGAGGGAGAGAATACGCATATATTACCGAAAAGAACCACCCACAAAATTGTAATATTGTTAGAGTCGATGCAGATGGACTTAAAGAGATTAGAAATGAGAATGTTTTTAACAATATAATGGCAGCTTTGATTAAATATATTGATTTTAATGGATTAGTTAATAATTTAAAATAGGAGAAATGATGGAGATTAATAAAAGAGCATATAATCAGCTTTCAAGCATTTTAGACTGCTTGAAGGAAAGTGAATATGTAAAAATTCCTGAAGCGCAAATAAAGTTTATTGATAATAAAAAAGATGCTTCATATAATTATTGCTTTGATCCAACTAAAGATTTGACTCAAAATGATATTATGCCAGATACTATCAGTTTACTGATTGCTATATGGGATATGTATTTAGCAACAGATAGACAACATGAAAGATTAGTGCAAACCCTTATTGAAAGAGATTTTGAAGTTGAACAAAAAGAAGCGATGCAGCTTCAAAAAAAGACTAAAAGAGGAAGAAGACATAAAAGACCAAAACAAACCAAAATAAAAATTTCAGAAATTCAACAAGATATAATTATTGAAGCAACTGAAGAACAAAAATAAAGAAAAAGAGGACTATTATGAGGATTTTATTAGATGCGATGGGAGGAGACAATGCTCCTGATGCAACAATTAGAGGAGCAGTAGATGCTATAGATGAAGTTAAAGCAGAAGTTGTTCTTATTGGACAAGAAGCTGTTATAACAAGCAAAGTTAAAGATTTTTATGGTAAAAATTTATCTGAAATTTCACCAAGACTTAGTGTTTGCAATGCAAAAGAGATAATAGAAATGGAAGATAAACCGACAGATGCAATAAGACAGAAAAAAGACTCATCAATGGTAGTTGGATTCAATATGCTAAAAGAGGGTAAAGGAGATGTTTTTATATCTGCTGGAAACTCTGGTGCATTACTAACAGGTGCAACTTTATTAGTTGGAAGAATAAAAGGAATAGATAGACCAGCTTTAGCAGGCGTTCTTCCAGCATATCATAGCAGACTTGTATTAATGGATTGTGGAGCAAATACCAATTGTAAACCTATAAATCTATTACAATTTGCTCAAATGAGTAGTATTTATATGCATAACACATTGGGAATAGAATCTCCTAAAATTGGATTGTTAAATATAGGAACTGAAGAGACTAAAGGAAATGACTTAGTTAGAAATTCTTATCAATTATTAAAGAAGTATAGTGGCGATCTAAACATTAATTTTATTGGTAATGTTGAGGGAAGAGAAGCTTTTCTTGGAGATGTAGATGTAGTTGTAGCAGATGGATTTACAGGAAATATTTTCTTAAAATCTGTTGAGGGATTAGGAAAATTTGTAAAGAAGTCAATGAAAGAATCTTTTGGAAAGAATCTTTTTGCAAAACTATGCGCAGTTCCTTCACTTCCAGCTATAAAACGTTTTTCTAAGATGATGGACTATAAAGAATATGGTGGAGCATTGTTTTTAGGAGTTAATAAACCAGTTGTTAAAGCTCATGGCTCAAGTGATGCTAAATTGTTTAAGTACACTATAAAACAAGCAGAGCAATTCGTTGAAAATAAAGCAGTTGACAAGCTTACAAGTATTTATGAGTCAGAATTAAATAAAGAAAAATTAGCTGAAATTAAAGCATATATTCAAGATTTAGAAAATAATTAGACCGATAGGTCGAGAATATGAAAAATTTTTCTTGACAATTAGTTTTTTATATATTATTGTAATTAAGTAAATAAAAGAAGAGAGTTTATGAAATATAGGAGGTGTACTTATGGGCACAGAAGAAATCTTTGAGAAGGTTAAAGCTATTATAGTTGAGCAATTAGGCTCTAGCGAATCTTCAGTTACTATGGATTCATCTTTCATTGATGACCTAGGAGCAGATTCACTTGATATAGTTGAATTAATCATGGCAATCGAAGAAGAATTTGATATCGAGATTCCAGATGGTGATGCAGAAAAAGTTACAACAGTTAAAGAAGTTGTAGAATATATAAAAGATCATGTATCATAATTTGAATATAACAATGAAATTTACTAGATAGCAATTTTCTAATTGCTATCTTTTTTTAGGTAGATTTTAAGAATAAAAGATGTTATAATGATTTCGAAATTTTGAGAAAATAAGGAGGTGAAAAATGAGCTTAGAAGAGAATATAGGATATACATTTAATAATAAAGAATTATTGCTAGAGGCTCTTACACATACTTCATATGCTAATGAGAATGGCGTAAATAGCTATGAGAAGCTGGAGTTTTTAGGTGACAGTATTTTAGAATTTGTTTCTAGTGAATATATGTATAATAATTTTAAAAAGTTAAATGAAGGTGAATTAACTAAAGCAAGAGCAACTGTTGTGTGCGAAGATAGCTTGTATCATGTAGCTAAAAAACTTAACATACCAGAATTTATTAGAGTTGGACATAGCGAAAGAGCAAGTGGTGGAAATGAGAAAGAAGCTATTTTAGCAGACAGCATTGAAGCTATAATTGCTGCATTATATTTTGATGGTGGACTTGAAGTTGCTAAGAAATTTATAATTGATAATCTTAAAGATGCAATGAAAGAGGCAACAGATAAGGTTGGAGAAAAAGATTATAAAACAGTTCTTCAAGAGAAGCTACAAGTTAATGGAAATGTAGATATTGAATACAATATATTAGAAGAAAGCGGACCTGATCATGATAAAACATTTGTAGTAGAAGTAACTTTAAATGGAGTTAGACTTGCGACAGGGTCTGGTAAAAGTAAAAAACTTGCTGAATTTGAAGCGGCTAGAAAGGCATTGGAAGAGAGTGATTTTTAAGAAAAGAGTAAAAAAAGAATATATAATTCCAATTTTTGTTCCCAATCTTGGTTGTCCCAATGATTGTACTTTTTGCAACCAAAAAAAGATAAGTGGAAAATCAACTGATGTCACAGCCAAAGATGTAAGAAAAACTATTGACTTTTATCTAAAGAATTTTAAAGATGATAAAAAATATGTTGAAGTTGCATTCTTTGGTGGTAGCTTTACTGGAATTGACTTAGAAGTTCAAAATGAGTTACTAGAAGCAGCAAATGAGTATATTAAAGCTGGTAAAGTAGGAAGTATAAGGATTTCTACAAGACCTGATTATATTGATAAGAAGACTTTAAGAAGATTAAAAAAATACCATGTTAAAACTATAGAATTAGGAGTTCAATCTTCAAATAATGAAGTACTAGAAGCAAGCAAAAGAAATCATACTTTTGAAGATGTAGTAAAAGCATCAAAATTAATTAGAAGAAAAAGAATGATACTAGGTCATCAAATGATGGTAGGAATGCCTGAAAGTACAGTTAAAGATGAAATAAAAACAGCAGAAGATCTAATTAAATTAAAACCTAAAATGGTAAGAATATATCCAGTTTTAGTAATTAAAGGAACTGAACTTGCAAGACAATATAGTAAAGGAGAGTATAAACCTCTTACAATAGAACAAGCAGTTGAAAGAAGCAAAGAAATATATTATCTATTTAAAAGAAATAATATCGAAGTTATTCGTATAGGCCTTCAACCATCTGGGGAAATAATGGAACCAGGTAAAAATGGCAGTAGTGTACTAGCAGGGCCATTTCATCCAGCATTTAGACAACTTGTAGAAAGCAGCATGTGGTATGACACTATTGAAGAAAGAATAAAAGAAATAAATAATAAAACTAAAAAAATACAAATCAAAGTTAATCCAGACGACGTTAATAATGTTATCGGAAATAAGAAAGAAAATATTCTTAAATTAAAGAAAAATTACGAGATAGATACAATCATAAAATCTGATGAAGAAATTGCACAAGGTGAATTTGAGATAGAAGAGATTGAATAATGAGATATGAAGTACAAGGAGACTTGTTTGAACTCCAAGATGTTTTTGATAATGGTCAATGCTTTAGATGGAATAGAAATGAAGATGGATCATATAATGGAGTTTTCCACAATATTTCACTAAATGTGAAAAAGAGCGAAGGCAAAATCATTTTTGAAGGAATAGCAAAGCTTAATCAAAAAGAATTTGAAAGTGAGATAGTTAAATATTTTGATTTAGAAAGAGACTACGAATCATATAGAGATAAACTTTCAATAGTAGATGATAATTTAAAAGTAGCAACAGAGTTTGGCAAAGGTTTAAGACTTTTAAACCAAGATCTATTTGAAACAATTATTTCTTATATTACATCTGCTAATAATAATATTCCAAGAATAAAAGGAATAATCCACAAAATGTGCGAAAAGTATGGAAAAGAACTAGAAGATGGAACACATGCCTTTCCAACTATTGAGGAATTATCAAAAGCTGAAGTTGAAGATTTAAGAGCTTTGGGCCTAGGATTTAGAGATAAATATATTTATAAAACGACTAGATATATTAAAGAAAATCCTACCTTTTTGCCAAGTCTTTATAATATGGATACTGAAAAATGCAGAAAAGCTTTGGAATCTTTAGAGGGAGTAGGACCAAAAGTTGCAGATTGTATATTACTATTTTCTGATTTAAAACGAATGGATGTATTTCCAATAGATGTATGGGTTAGAAGAGTAATGAATGAACTTTATTTTCATACAGAAGAAGTTAAACTATCAAAAAAAGAAATAAGAAATATGGCTGAACTTAAATTTGGTGAATTACAAGGTTTGGCCCAACAATATCTTTTTTATTGGAGAAGAGAAAAAGAATAGATGCATATAATTTATGGTAGAAGCCAAGTAGGCAAAAGTAAATATATTTATGAAAAGATAAAAAGAGAATGCACAGGAAAGACTTATATAGTAACTCCTGAGCAATTCTCTTTTTCTGCTGAAAAGAGATTAGTTGAAACATTAGACAATGGTGCAACAACAAATGTTGAAGTACTTTCTTTTGAAAGAATGGCACATAGAGTAATGCAAAGTTTAGGACTAAATAATAAAGAAATAATTACTAAATCTGGCAAAGCTATGATTATTTATGATGCCATAAGTAAATATCAAAAAGAATTAAAATTTTTAGGAAAAACTGGGGAAAATGTGGATGTAGTTCTTACAGGTATTACCGAGTTTAAAAAACATAATATTAATCCTGAAGATTTACAAAAACAAGTAGAAGCAGAAAAATCTCCATATCTAAGAGCGAAGCTTAATGATATGAGAATTTTATATGAATCTCTTGAAAATAGGATAGCTAATTATATAGATGAAAATGATGTTTTGACATTATTAAGTGAAAATATAGAAGCTAGCCATTTGTTTGATAGAGCTACATTTTATATAGATGAATTTGCAGGTTTTACGAAGCAAGAGTTTGAAGTAATAAAAAAGTTAAACAAAGTAGGAGAGGTCTATGTTATTGTTTGTAGTGATGAATTAAGAGTAACTAAGCCTCCTGAAAATGATGTCTTCTATGATAATAAACTTACCTTACAAACTCTTTTTGAAATTACTAATTATGAAATAAAAGATGAAGATATTACATTTATAAATGAGTTAACTCGAAATAGTGAGCTAGAGCATCTTGAAAAAAACTTATTTGGTGTACCATATAAGATTTATGAAGGGGATGTGTCTTCTATTTCTTTAACTTTGGCACAAAATCCATATGAAGAAATAATAAATGTAGCAGAAGAAATTATTAGACTTGTAAGAGAAGAAAACTATAGATATAAAGATATCTCAATTATTTCTAAAGAAATAGAATCATATGGAGAGCTTGCAAAAGTAGTATTTAATGAATATGAGATTCCTATATTTGTAGATGAAACTAAAGATTTGACCCGAAATATAATAGTAAAATATGCACTTTCAATTATTGACATATTTGATCAAAATTTCTCATATGAATCAATGCTAAATTATTTAAAATTAGGATTTGTTAATATAGAGAATCTATTTGAACTTGAAAATTATATTATTAAATATGGAATAAAAGGTTCTAAGTGGTATTCTGATTCATGGAATGAATTTGGTGAAGAACAAAAAGTAATAATAGAGCCTCTTCTAAAATTAAAAGAAAGTCTTGCTGGAAGAAAAAGTGCAAAACAAATAGCAGAAAATCTTGCTAATTTTATTTCTATAAATTTAGAAGATTATAAAACTGAAATAGAAAATGATGAAGAACTTAAAGACTCTTGGAATATAATAATGGAATTATTAGAAGAAATAGCAAAAATATTTGGTGAAGAACAAATGAGTTTTGAACGTTTTTCTAAAATTCTAAAAAGTGGAATATCAAATAGAGATTTAGGACAAATTCCTGAAACTCAAGACAAAGTTATACTAGGAGATGTTGATAGATCAAGAAATGGCAATAAAAAAGCTGTATTCATAATAGGCGTAAATGATGGAGTATTTCCAAGTAGTAATAAATCAGAGGGATTTTTTAGTGACAAAGAAAGAGATTCATTAAAAGAAGAAGGGTTTGAACTTGCAAAAACTACTATCCAACGTACATATGAAGAGAGTTTTAATATCTATAGAGCTTTTACCATTGCAAAAGAAAAGCTATTTATTTCGTATTCTGCAAGTAGCTTAGATGGCTCAACACTTAGAAAATCCTCATTTATAACAAGACTTACAAAGATATTTCCAAAGCTAGAAGAGAAGAGTGTTAATGTAAAAAATGTAACGACTAAAGAAATAACATTTCAAAATCTTTTGAAAAATATAGGAAATCCAGATTTTTATGAAATATATAAATGGTATGAAAGTAGAGATAAAAATAGGTTAGAGAGGGCCTTGGCAGGAATTAATTATTCTAATTTACCTCAAAACATAAGTAAAGAAAATATAGAAAAATTATATGGAAACAAGCTAAGTGCAAGTGTATCGAAACTCGAAAGCTTTGAAAGATGCCAGT
>DGSM01000116.1:7976-8683 GCA_002393975.1 Clostridiales bacterium UBA4362 | reverse complement strand
CCAGTATATTCAAACATTTTTATTGCAGATTCGGAATCTTTTATATCTCCATTTCCTATAACAGGAATAGATACTGCTTGTTTCACCTGTTTAATGCAATCTAAATCAACTGTTCCTGCATAATATTGGCTTCTTGTTCTTCCATGAACTGTAATTAATTTGGCTCCAGCTCTTTCTATTTGTTTTGCAACTTCTACGCAATTAATATGTTCTTCATCCCAACCTTTTCTGATTTTAACTGTAATTGGAACTTTAGAATTATCTACAGCGCTCTTGGTAACATCATAAACTTTTATTGGATCTAACATAAGTTTGCTTCCATCACCATTTTTCACTACTTTAGGTGCAGGACATCCCATATTAATATCTATTAAATCAAAATCATATTCTTCATTTAATAATTTACAACTAAAGGCAATTGATTCAGTATCATTTCCAAAAATTTGAACTGCCTTCTTTTGCTTTTGTCCTTCTGTATTTAATAATAATCTAGTCTTTTGATCTCCATAAAATAATGCTTTACTTGAAACCATTTCAGTATAAGTAATAGATGGATTTCCATACTTTTCGCACACTAAACGAAATGGCAGGTCTGTATAGCCTGCCATAGGTCCTAATATTAAATTATCATCAAGAGTTAACTCTCCAATTCTAATTTCTTTTATCATATAAATCCTTTATGCAAATATTGTTTTTTGTCTTCTTCC
>DGSM01000116.1:4153-7860 GCA_002393975.1 Clostridiales bacterium UBA4362 | reverse complement strand
CTTACAAATGGTAAAGGAACACCAGTGATTGGAAGTAGTCCCATAGTCATACCAATATTTTCAATCATATGGAAGAAGAATATTCCAGATATTCCTGCTGCGATAATCGATCCCAGGTCATCTTTAGCCGTTTTCGCGACATAGATGGCCCTCGATATCAGTAAGCAATATAGAACTATAATTAGTGCTGCTACTATAAATCCCATTTCTTCACCAATAACAGCAAATATAAAGTCAGTAGACTTAGGATATAAATATCCTAATTGTGTTTGGTTACCTTGAAGATAACCCATTCCTGTAAGTTCTCCAGCTCCAATTGCAAGTTCTGATTGATTTATGTTATATCCAGCTCCTCTTGGATCCAAGTCTGGATTTAAATATACTTGAATTCTTGTTTTAGCATGGTCTGGTAAAACATACATATATGCTAGTGGAAGAGCTATTGCAACAATAACTATAGCTGTAATTATATATCTTTTATATATTCCACTATTAAATAGCATAAATACAAAAGCCATTACGAATGCCATTGCTGTACCATAATCTGGCTGCATTATTATTAATCCTACAGGTACTGCAAATACTACAAGAAGTAATAGTACTCTTGTAAATCTATTTAATTCTTTAACCCCTCTTTTTTTCATTATAGACATTAGCCATGCTAAAAATAGGATTAAAAATATCTTTGCAAATTCTGAAGGTTGTAAAGACACTCCTTTAATTGAAAACCAAGAACTTGCTCCACCTATTGGTGCTGTAAACAAAACTCCTATTAGCAAAACTATACTAATTCCATAAAGAATCGGGGACATTTTACTCATAAATGAATAATCCACAAAAAATACGGCTATAGTTAAAGGAATACTAACTATTAACCATATTATTTGTTTTCTGAACTCTCCTTGTCCACTAGAAAGAGTTGCAGAATAAATTGCAAATAGCCCTATTACTACTAATAGGACTGCGCATATTAATATTGACCATTCTATGTTTTTGCTTATTTTCTTTCTCAAACCTTTTCTCCCTAAAATAGTGTAATAAGAAGAATATGAAATTATTCTTCATTTTCTTCTTTATTATCATTTTCATCTGCTTCTTGTTCTTCCACAGTTTGAGTTTCTTCTTCTGAATCTTCTGTGTTTTGTTCTGCTTCTTCTTTTAATTTTTCTAAGTCTTTATTAAACTTTCTTGTTTCTTCCTTAACTCCAATTATAGGAATATTAGCATATAATGCAGGAGTACCAACTGTACCATCTGAATTCTTTTGGGTAGTTAATTTAACATCCAATTCTGATTCATCGATTTCTACATATTTTTTTATTACTTCAACTATCTCCTGTTTCATCATATCAAGAAAGTCAGCAGAAACATTAACTCTATCTTGTACAAGTACTAAATGTAATCTTTCTTTAGCCTTTTCCTTGTTAACAATTTCTTTTTTCTCTTCTTCTACTTTTTCAGGTTCTTTTTTCTCTTTTTTATCTTCTTTCTTTTTAAATAATCCCATAATCTTTTCGAACATTCTTTAATTATTTGCCAAATAGTTTCTTTAAAAATCCTTTTTTCTCTCTACCTGGTATTGTAACTTCAACATTTTCTCCAAGTAAACGTCTAGCTATTTCCATATAAGCTTTTCCAGAAGGAGCTTTTTTGTTTGAAACTGCAGGCTCTCCTTTATTAGTTTGAGTAATTATAAATTCATCTTCAGGAACTACTCCTAAAAGTTCGATGGACAAAAGATCTAGAATATCTTCTACATCCATCATTTCTCCCTTTTTAACCATGTCTGGTCTTAATCTATTAATTACTAATTCTGGGTTCTTTACTTCAGATGCTTCAAGTAAACCAATTATTCTATCTGCATCTCTTATAGATGATATCTCTGCATTTGTAACTACAATAGCTCTATCAGCTCCTGCAACAGCATTCTTAAATCCTTGTTCAATTCCTGCTGGACAGTCTATTAATACAAAATCAAATTCATCTTTTAATTTAGCAGTTAGTTCTTTCATCTGTTCTTCGTTAACTGCTGATTTATCTTTTGTTTGGGCTGCTGGTAATAAAAATAAATCTGTAAATCTTTTATCTTTTATTAGAGCTTGCCTTAGCTTACATTTGCCTTCCACAACATCAACTATGTCATAAACAATCCTATTTTCAAGGCCCATTACGACATCCAAATTACGTAGACCAATATCTGTGTCTACTAATGCAACTTTCTTATTACGCAACGCCAATGCTGCTCCAAGGTTAGCTGTGGTCGTAGTCTTTCCAACTCCGCCCTTTCCTGATGTTATGACTATAGCTTCGCCCATAACTTTCCTCCTCGTAAATTTTACAGACTCATTATATGTAAAAAGCATTCAAAAGTCAATTATTTTGTCACAAAAAAAGTGGCTTAAAATTGCCACTTTTCGGTTTTATATTTCAGAAATATTACATTATTGTAAACAAATTTGTTGCTAAATATTGATTTCAAAAGAAATTAATTTTCTTCTGTTGTCTCGTTATTTTCTTCAACTACATCAGCATTTTCTAAATTTTCTGTAGCTTCATCATTATCTACTAATTCCAAGTTAGATATTGAAACTTCATAAGCAACTCTTTCTTCAACAGTGCCATCTTCATGTTTCTTTTCATAGCTTCTTGATTGAATTCTTCCTGTTACTTTAATCTCTGTTCCAACTTCCATCTTTGAGCAGAATCTTGCATTTCTACCCCAAGCTATACATGGAATATAATCTGATTTATTATAAGCTCTATTAACTGCTATTAGTATATCTGATATTTCTCTTCCAAATGGAGTTTGTCTATAAATAGGTGGTTTACAAATATAACCTATTAAAGAAATCTCATTGGTTAATTCATCTTTACTATCTATATCTTCATCTTGTTCTTCTAATAGTTCAAATTCTTTAACAAATACTGTTAGATAAAGTCTATTCTTTTCGTTTTCATATGTATTGTATGATCTAAATTGACCTTCTATCTTTATTTGTTTTCCTATAGCTAGATCATCATCTTTAAACAATCTTTCTGAAATAGTGATAGGAATTAAATCAGTATTTCCACTTAAACGTGCAACACTTAAATTAAAAGTATAAAATTTTTCATCATATATTTCATGACTGAATTTTTTATCATCTGCAACTCTTCCTACTAATATTAAACTATTGTTCTCCAATAAACTCTTTTCCAACTTAAATTTCCTCCCACTTGGTTAGCTCTTGTGTTTTTCTCTCTAATTTAGTCCTATAAAACGTATTATAGCACCTTTTTAGAGTTTTGTCTACATAATTAGTGTAAAATAATAGCTACCAAAGAATCTTTAGATAGTTTGGTAGCTATATTTATTTAATATGCTTAACTTTTTCCTTTTGTACTTCTCTTCCGCAATTAAGGCATTTGCCTTTTCTTCTATCTACTTCTTCTTTTTCTTCTTTTGTAATTTCAGTGCCATCATTTCTTGTAATGGTATGCTTTATAGTGCGTATTTTTTTCTCGCTCTTTCCATTCCATATAACCTTGCCCCATTTATGGCACTTTGGACAAGTGTTACTGTTTCCTTCAATTCCAAACAATCCCCAAAAGAATGCTAGAGCTATAATTATTAGTAATACCCATTTTTGAGTAAGAATATATATAACTGCTGTAATTAAAGTAATAGCTAATGGAATATAAAAAAGAATAATTTTCTTTTTTAATGT
>DGSM01000116.1:0-4037 GCA_002393975.1 Clostridiales bacterium UBA4362 | reverse complement strand
AAGTTCATCATGATTCGTTACTTTGCCTTTTGATTTCATTTTCTTCATTCCATCTTGTTAATTTTATGTCTTTATATCTATCTAGTACTTTTGAATACTTTTCATGCTCATCAGCCCAAATAGTTTCAGGAATTTTATCAAATGCCTCAAACATTTTTTCTGCTTCAGCTAAATAAATTACTTGCTCTTGAGGAGTTAACTTTTCATACTTTTGAGCGAAATCATATAGTTTATCAAGGCTTTCATTTGCATTAATAAAGGTATAAAAGTCTTTTACTCCTATGCCTGCATTTCTAAGCTGAGCAACAGCTAGCACGATTAAAAATGCAATTATAAATAGCAATATTACAACTACTGCTAGCAATTGAGTCATTTATTTCTCTCCTTATAGACATTATTCTTTTAAGATTATACTATTCTACATTTTCTTTATCAAGTCAATTACAATAAAAAGTATTATTCTTGTAATTTAGTGTAAAATTGCTAAAATATTCCTTTTTTTATTGTACTTTACAGCAGATTGTGGTATAATAAAGTTGTCCGTTTTTTGAAACACGAATATCGAGGTCCAACATTTTAAGAAAAGGAGAATCAACATGAAAAAGTTTACTTCAGTAGCAACCCTTATTCTCGCAGTGGTTATGGTGTTTTCACTGGCCGCTTGCGGCAAGTCCAATAGCAGCACCGCGGCTGTTGGTCAGGATCATATGCTCGCCGGAGCTGTCTCTGACAAGCTGGACGTACCTACTGATCGCCTTTACGGCATCATCACGTACGGCGGCGAAGATCATCTTTTGATCGCAGAGGAGCACAAGGAAGCAGATCATTATGGGATCGAGTACATTGATACCTATATCGATACCGATGGTATTGACTGGTACGAAAGTGAACCAGTAAATTTGTACTTCGAATGCCCGGTTTGTGGCTCTCATTGCCACGACACAATTCCTGTTGGGGCGAAAAGTCCTGGCAGAATCTTCTGGTGTGAATGTGAAAATCCGTGGGTTATCGGTGTCACAATCGCTAAAGAAGAAGTAGGCATTTCTCGATAAACGGACAGGGGGAGCTAGCACTCTAGCTCCCCCGCTTTTTTTGTTATTATATTTTACTTTTTTATATTTTTAAATCTTCAATTATTTTCCATGAACCTATCTTTTCGGGCAAATCCATAAATCTTAATTTTTCTTTTTTGGTTGGATGAATAAAACTTAATTCATATGCCCACAAACATATTTGTTTTCCATGACCTCTTCCACCATATTTTTGATCCCCATAGATACTATGATTTCTTGAGCTAAGTTGTACTCTTATTTGATGATGTCTACCTGTATGAAGATTAATTTTAAGTACTGATAAATTTAGTTCTGGATCATATTTTAATACTTCATAATCTAATATGGCTTCTTTGGCCATTTTTTTGTTTTTATCTACTACATAACTCATATTTGTTTTAGGATTTTTCCACAAATAGTCTACTAATTGTGCATTATTTTCTTCCATTTTTCCATTTACTATTGTCAAATATGATTTTTCAAAAGTCTTATTTCTAACTTCTTCACTAAGGCGTCCTGCTGCTTTTGATGTTCTTGCAAAAACCATTATTCCCCCAACAGGTCTATCAAGTCTATGTACAAGTCCAAGATATACTTCTCCAGGTTTATTATATTTTTCTTTTAAATACATTTTTATAATAGAAAGCATATCAACATCGCCTGTATTATCACCTTGTGAAGGAATATTTACAAACTTCTCTACGACAATAATATGGTTATCTTCATAAATAACTTTTAATCTATCTACATATTGTTTTATATCTTGAATTTCCATTATTCACCTAAATTAGCAGGCCCAAAAAAATCTGTGCACAAATCTTTTACTCTATATTCTTTAAAATTACCATCTTTTGAATAGCATCTAATTATATCTTCTAGTTCAAACATTTCAAAAATCATTTGTCTACAAGTTCCGCATGGGGTTCCTATATGATGTTCATCAGAAGTCATTAGGTTTAATTCTTTAAAGTCACCCTTTTTATATCCTGCAGTAATAGCATTAAAAATTGCAACTCTTTCAGCACAGCTTCCTGCTCTATATGATGCATCTTCTACATTTACACCATTGAATTCTTTTCCATCTTTAGTCACTACTATTGCAGCTACTGGAAAATGTGAATACACACTATAACTATTGTTTAAAAGGTTTAATAATTTATCTTTCATATCTACTCCTTTAAATTAGTCTTATTATATCAAAGTTTTCTTGTTTTTCAAACACATAACATATTTTCCAAATTATTGCTTTTTTTAATTGCTTATAATACAATTTTCTTGTATTTATAGGAGTAAAACAAATGATAACAAAAGAAAAAGGAATCTTGCTTCCAATTTTCTCTCTTCCAAGTAAATATGGTATTGGAGATTTTGGAAAAGAAGCTTATGAATTTATTGATATTTTAAGTGAAAATCATATCGAATATTGGGAAATTCTTCCGATTAATTCAACTAATGATCTTCCTTATTCACCACTTTCTTATTATGCTCTTGAAGAAGATTATATATCTATTGACAAACTTAAAGAAGATGGCCTTTTAGTATCAGTAAATCGTATTAAAGATTCTAATTTTATTACTCATAGCAATTTTAAAGAAAAGTATTATAAACAAGCTTATAAAAACTTTACTCCTACTCCAGAATTTATTGAATTTTCAAAAGATAAAAACATAATTCAATATGCTAAATTTATGGAAGAAAACTATGATCAAGATAAAGATTACATTATCTTCTTACAATACATTCTTGATAAACAATGGTCAGAATTAAAAAAATATGCAAACAGTAAAAATGTTAAAATTGTTGGTGATATGCCAATATATCCTGCATTTAAATCAGCCGAAGTAAAATACAACCCTAAATATTATCAACTATCTAGTGGTGGATATATGGAATATGTTTCTGGAACACCACCAGACCAATATAATGATAAAGGCCAAAAATGGAATAATCCAGTTTATGACTTTAAGAAAATTGAAAAAGATGAATTTGAATATCTTATAAATAGATTTAGAAGCTATTTATCTAGATTTGACATTATTAGAGTTGACCACTTTAAAGCATTTGATGAATTCTATAAAATTCCTATAAGAGAAGCTGCTACAAGTGGTGTATATGAAGAAGGTCCTAAATATGCTTTCTTTGATAAGTTGCTTCATTATTGCTCTTCTTCTAGACTTTGGATTGAAGATTTAGGAGACATACAAAAAGAAACCAGAAAATTACGTGATCATTATAATTTCACAGGACAAAATATAACTCTTCATTCTATTGATATTAGACATAGAATAGATAATGGTGCATCCAAAAATAATATAGTAAATTACCTAACAAATCATGATACTGAAACCATAGTAGGATGGTACTCTAATTTAAGTTTCTTTGAAAGACGTGCTCTTAGAAGAATGCTTATTCTAGAAGGATGTTATAAAAGAAAAATAAATAAAGCAATGATTAAACATTGTATGAAATCAAAAGCAAAGATTATTGTAATCTCGGTACAAGATATTTTGGGCTTGGACAACACCGCAAGGATTAACACTCCAGGAATCAGTAGTGAATATAATTGGGCCTGGAAATTAACATCATTTGATCAATTTAGAAAAAATATAAAATATTTTGCAAAATTATAAGAGGCTAGATACTTAGCCTCTTTTTTCTGTTTTGTTTTTGTTTTCTTTTTTATTTTTAACTTTTTATTATTTATTCTTCCCATCTACTATATATTCCACAAGGAAGTATTAATTTTGAATTAGTCATAGGTAATCCTACTTCACCATTAGAAAATTTACCATTTTGAAGTTTATGTGATTTATCCGCTTCAAGCATTAATATATTTTCAAGAACTTGACTTGAAATTCCAGTAGTATAAGAGTTAATTAAGAAGAATAAAGGCTTATCAGAAAGAATCTTCATACACTCACTTACTAATTTAGAAATAGATTCCTCAAATTGCCATACTTCTCCATTTGTTCCTCTTCCATAAGA
>DGSM01000110.1 GCA_002393975.1 Clostridiales bacterium UBA4362 | reverse complement strand
TTAATAAATTCTTTTAAGAGGTGATAATTATTTATATTATTCCACATAACTACAATTTCAAGTCAAAACTTTTCGGAATAATTGACTATCCTACTGCAATATTCAATATAGCATTTATTGTAATATTGATTTTTGTACTTAAGCTTCTTCCATTTACGTTATTAACTAAGTCTATAATCTTAATAGTACTCTATTTGCCTTTGTTTTTAATTAGTGTTTTTGGTTTTTATAGTGAAAGTTTTCTGTTCGTCTTTATTTATTTTTTTAAATACTTGATAACCCCAAAAGTGTATATTTATAAATAATTTACCAGATTTTTCTATGTTGTTTTTTGGGCCTAAGGGTGATATAATGAGAAAAATTTTTGGAGGTATAAATTCAAGAATGAAGATTGAGCAAAACGACAAATCAATCATATTCTCTGAGACCGCAATCCCAGATATATTCTTTACTGAATACCTTTCGGCTGCGCCTGGAGATTATGTTAAGGTCTATATTTATGTCTATTTCATATCTAGATATAATAAGGACATAAAAATAAATGATCTTTCTAAAAAGCTTGAACTTCCTCTAAAAACCATACAAGACGCTTTAAAATATTGGGAAGATAATGAACTTTTGTTGAAAAAGAATCAAGGATATATTTTGAGAAGTATTCAAGAAATTGAGCTTAACAAAGTATATAAACCAAAGGTTTCTCTATCTCCTGAAGATATTGCAAAAGTTCAAAAAAATGAAAAAAGAGCAAAGGCTATAGAAACAATTAATAATGACTTTTTCCAAGGAGTTATGTCTCCATCTTGGTATGGTGATATTGACTTATGGTTTAATAAATATGGCTTTGATGAAGAAGTAATGATAGCTTTGTTTAGCTATTGCTATGATAAATCAGCATTACATAGATCTTATGTAGAAACAGTTGCTCAAGCATGGAATGGAGCAAATATTCAAACATTTGCAGATCTTGATAATTATTCTCAAAAGCAAGAAAAGATATATTCTTTGAAAAAACAAATTACTAAAAAGCTAAGACTTAACCATAATCTTACTGAATATGAAGATGCATATATTCAAAAATGGTATGTTTCTTACAATTATGATATGGATGTAATAGATCTTGCTCTAAAGAAAGCCTCTATTAAAGGTGCTGTAAATTTTCAGTATATAGATAAAATTATTTCAGATTGGAATGAACACGATTTAAAAACAGTTAATCAAATCACTCAATATGATGAGGCTAAAAAGTTTGCTACTACTCAAACAAAATCTATTCCTACAAAAGCAATTCCTAAAGCTAATTTCAAATCTAGACAATATGACAATCTAAATAATTTTTATTCAAATGTTTAAAAGGAGGTTAAAATATGGATACAGCAAGTCTTAGAAAGCTACTAGCTGAATATAACGAAAAACGCAATAAAGCTATATTTGATGCTAATCAGCGTAAGCTTGATATTTATAAAAAATATCCTGACTTAGAGAAAATAGATAATGATATTTCTACTTACTCTATTAAGACTATTCAATCTATATTAACCGAACCAAACAAATCTAAAGTAACCGATTTGAAGAAAACTTTAAATGAGCTTAAAGCCAAAAAGACAGAATTACTAAATAAGCACAATGTATCACGTAGTGATTTCGAACCAAGTTACGAGTGTAAAAAATGTAATGATACAGGCTTTGTTAAAAAAGGAAATGATACTGAGTTTTGTTCTTGTATTAAACAAAGATTGTATAACATACAATACAATGCCTCAAATATATATGATTTGAAGAATCAAAACTTTAAAAATTTTAAACTTAATTATTATTCTACAAAAGTAGATCAAGAAAAGTATGATCAACCTTTAAGTCCTAGAGACAATATGAAAAAGATCATTGAAATATGCAATCACTTTGTTGAAAACTTTGATGATCCAAATGAAAACAATTTATTGTTTTGTGGAAGTCCTGGACTAGGTAAAACTTTTCTTTCAAGTTGTATAGCAAATGAGCTAATACAAAAAGGAAAGACAGTATTATATCAAACAGCTTCACAAATGTTAGAATCAGTCATTAATACTAAATTTGGTAAATACGATTCTGATTTTATTAATACTATAAATACAGTAGATTTACTGATAATTGATGATTTAGGAACAGAAACTCCTAATAAGATGAAGATAGATGAATTATTTACAATTATTAATCAAAGGCTATTAAATCAAGATAATCATATTACAAAAACTATTATTTCTTCTAATCTCTTGATGCAAAACCTTTATGAAATATATGAAGAAAGAATTTGCTCTAGATTGATAGGAAATTATAATATATGCTTATTTTATGGTGAAGATATAAGAATAAAGAAAAAAGTTGGCGAATAGCCAACTTTTTTTCTATATATAATAAAATATATTATTAGTGTTTAATTTCCCATCTATGTCCACAATTTTGACATACAGCATAGGTTTTAGTTTCAGTCTTTTTTCTTAAAAGAATAGGTATCAAAACTAGCCATCCTAAAATTGTTATTGCAAGTAATATATATAAAATTATTGTTTCACATCCAACTTTCTTATTTTCAGTTACTGTTGAAATACTTACATTTTCACTTTTACATTTAGGACAATTCATAATAAGTTACCTTTCTATAAGATTTTTATTTATAGTTCTTCTACTTT
>DGSM01000075.1 GCA_002393975.1 Clostridiales bacterium UBA4362 | reverse complement strand
ACCAACGAAGTTGTTGCTGAGGCACAGGTTGTTTCAGTTATAAACTTTGATATTCACTTAATCAAGGACTTCAGAGGACGTCGTTATATTGAGAGAGTAACAGAGTGTATTCCTGTTGTTGAAAAGAATGACTATGATTTTAATGGAAGATCTCAACCAACAGCTGATGGAAAACTTGGTACACTTGTTGAAAATAGTACTAAATATTTCTCAAGAGTAACTAACAGAGAGTTATATCATTATGTTAATATTCTTGAATATCAAGATGGTAAATATGTATTAACAAATCCAATTTCCGATGTAAACTTAGAGGAAATGTGTATCAATATGGATGATGCAGATTCAGTTAGATTTAGACAATTCTGCCAAGAAAAATGGGGAATTACATTAAGTGACAGAGGAAAAGTATTAAATAAAACGAAAGTACAAAAATAAATGAATGTTATTACGATAGGAGGTGATTTTTAAATGGAAGATGAAGTAGCTAGTGGAATTAATCCGTTTTTGATAGTAGTAATTATCATTGGCGTATTATTTGCTGGAGTAGTTTTCTTTTACTTAGCTTTACGTAAAAAGATGATGAACAAAGACGTTAAGAGAATTAATGACTTACGTCAAGGAACTTCTGAACAAAAGATAAACACTGAAATTATTTTTCAAAAATTATATGTTAAATATTTAAAAACACCTTTTTTAAAGAGATATTTATTAAAAGTTAGACGTAGAATAGAGATTAATAACTTAGATGATGAGTTTTTAACTAGATATCAATCTGCACAAATTATTACTAAAGGTTTATTAGTTATTATTCCTTTAACAATTGCAATTATAGTTATAACTCATGCTAACATTTTATTAATGTCTATATGTTTAATATTTGAATTATTTATAATAGATTCTGCAACTGATGGTATGGTTGATAAATTAGATAATAACTTATTAACTCAACAAATAGACTTCTTTGCTCAAATGCGTCACTCATATCATGAGACAAACATGGTTGGAGAAGCTATTTATGTTACTGCACAAGACTCAGATCATATTGAGGTTGCAAGACAAGCAGAAAGAATATATGAAATATTAAATTCATCAGATCCAGAAATGGAACTTGAGAAATACTATGATATTTCTCCAAACAACTATTTAAAAGAGTTTGCTGGAATATCTTATCTTACTCAAGAGTTTGGTGATAGAAAATTAGATGGAGAATCTCTATATTTAAGAAACCTTGAAAATATAACTCAAGAAATGCAATTGGAGATTTTAAAAAGAGATAAGTTAAACTATACATTCCAAAGTTTGGCGGTTATATCTATAGCACCAATGCTTATGATGGAACCACTTAAAAATTGGAGTATTGGTAACTTCGCATTTACTCAAACTTTCTTCTTAGGAAAAGCAGGTCTTATTGTACAAATTCTTATTATGGTTTTAACATTTGTTTGTTATGTCTTAGTAAGAAGACTTAAAGACAATGGCTCTGTAAAGAGAGTAGAGGATAACCAAAATCCATGGCAAGCTAAAGTTTATAAGAATCCTTTAGGCAAGAAAATTGTCGATGAATTTATGCCTAAGAAAAATACGGCAGATTACAGAAAAGAACATCAATTATTAAAAGATGCTGCTTCTAAACAAAAACTTGAATGGGTATATGTTAATAGACTAGTTATGCTAGTATTAGCTTTCTTGGGATCTTTTGTGGTTATTTGGTGTACTCACTTAATTCAAATCAATTATATTTATTCTCAACCAACAAGTGATTATAACCTTATAGCAAATCTTGAAGGTAGTGATTTGAAAAAGGCTATGCAAAGAACCGAAAATCACAATGTTTTCTTGAATATGTTTAGAGGAAAAAGAAGTACTACTCAAGAAGATATTAAAAAAGCTATGGTTAAGCATGAGCTTTATAAATCTGCTTCTGAAAAAACAATTGATAAAGAATCAAAATTGATTTATGACAAGTTAGTAAAAATAAACGATGAGTATATAAAATGGTATGAAATCTTATTTTCTGTTGTATTAGCTTATCTTGGATATGTAGCACCTATGCTTCTTTTGAAATTCCAGGTTAAGATGAGACAAATGGCTATGGAAGATGAGGTTATGTCTTACCAGGTTATTATATTGATGCTAATGAGACTTGAGAGAGTCGATGTTGAAATGATTCTTGAATGGCTTGAAAGATATGCAGATATCTTTAAAGATCCAATTTCTAGATGCTTAAACAACTATGAATCAGGAGCTTGGGAATCTCTTGAAGCAATGAAAGATGAAGTAACTTATCAAGATTTCATAAGAATTATTGAAAGTTTACAATCTGCAGTTGAAAAAGTTCCTATTAGAGAAGCTTTTGAGGAATTAGACTCTGATAGAGATTATTATAAGAACAAACGTAGAGAAACAAACGAAAGATTAATAAAAACAAAAGGAATGATTGGAAAAGTTATAGGCTTTGCTCCAATGGTTACAGTTTTCGTTGGATACTTAATTATTCCATTAGTATTTATGGGATTAAAGAGTATGACTTCATCAATGGATCAAATGTCTTCAATGAGTAATAGTTAGAAGAGAGGAAAATGAATGGATAATGCTTCAAAAGCACTACGAATTGCTGGAGCTGTTCTTTTGGGTTTAATGGTTACTAGTTTGCTACTTTTTGCACATAGTAGATGGACTAAGTATCAAAAAACAAATATTGAAACCTTACAAAATGAGCAAGCAACTAAGTTTAATGCATCATTTGACGTATATAACAAAAAAGCTCTTCGTGGTAGTGATTTAGTTTCTTTAGGAAATAAATTAAATTCAACAAATAGAGCTACAGCTGGAGAACCTGATTACAACATGTATGATAAGAGTGATGCTGCAAAGAAAAATATGAATTACCGATATCCTGAGACAGACTTAATGCCAGTACGTGCTTTTGTTGAGTTCCATAATAATTCATCTGGCTATCCAGTTAATACAGCACCATTATCAACCTTACCTGGAATAGATTATTATATACCAGATCTTTTAGGTGATGATTATTATGGACCATTGGTAACTACCTATAGTTATGCAGGATCTAATTATTATATTGATTTAGATGAATACATTCAAAAAATATATAATAATGATAAGCTTCATGATTTGGTAAAAGAGCATGGGCAAGACAATAGAAAAGTATTCAAAGGTTATTATTTTGAATGTACTGGAGTTGAGTTTGACAACAGAAATGGTAGATATTGCAGATTATACTTTAAACAAGTATATAAGATTAATTAGGAGGGCAAGTATATGGATAATGCTACAAATGCATTAATAATGGCTGCAGAAATACTTATTGCTATACTTGTACTATCTTTAATTGTTACAGTTAACGTGATATTTGGTTCATTTTCTAGAAGTGTTAATGACCAAATAGCACAAAACCGAGATACACAATTTAATACTCGTTTTTATAATTATATGAATAGAGCTAATATTAGTTCTGCAGAAGTTGCAAGTATTATAAATTTTTCTAAGATAACAAATGATGCAAATGGTTATAAAAGAGTAGATCCTAATAATAATGATGCTAATAAAAGTGCACCATATTATATAAATGTTTATATAAATGATGAGCCTTTCTTTTATGGCTTCCGGAGGATATGTTTCTACAGATGCTGTGTATGAAAATACCGCACATTTCAAAGATGCTGTTAACAAATTTATTAGTGACTATAAGCAAATGGCTTTTTGCTGTAATGTATATAAATTAGACATTCCTGAATATGAGCCAGATCCTGATGTTGAAAATAAACCTCTTGTTAAAGTATATGTTAATGGGGATGATAATGCTGCTGTTTCTATTACTGATCCAAAGCATCCAAATGTTAAACAAGATGGAAATATTAGGGTTGTAAGAATTGCTTTTTACACAATTGATCAAATCAATTGTGTAGGTGATGGTGATCCATATGATATTACTAGGGCTAATGGCTATTCATATGTCATTTATTAAAAAATAATATATAAATTATTGAAAAGTTTAAAATTTAAGTATATATATAAATTATGAAGAAGTATATAATTTTATTAGTTGCTGCTATTATAGTTGCATGTATAATAGTATACGTAAGATTTCAGTTTAAAGTTAATAAAAGTATGGTGAATTTTGATAATAATCCATATACATCTATTTATAATAAAGAATTATCTTCTGCAGAGCTTGCTACATTAATTAATAAAGCCATGAATAAAAATGTGGATAATGAAGTAACACGTGATGAAAATGGCTATTTTATAGAAAATGATGATAATTCTATAAAAATTGATGTTCACTTTTTAATTGATGATACTATTTTAAAAGCAGAGCAAATAGAGAAAAGTGATTTGAATATGTTTATCACAGCATATGCTTCAGCTAAATTTAAATGTACAAGAATTGAATATCATAATAAATCAAAATTAGTAAAATACTTATATATTGAAGAATTAGAATAAAATTAAATTATATTAAATAGTTTTTAAGTTTTGTCATAGAAGACAAACATAAATATAAACAAAATATTAAAGGAGGAAAAAATTTATGGAGAATGCTTCTAAAGCATTAATTATCGCAGGTGCGATATTAATATCAATTCTTATTATTTCTTTAGGTGTACTTGTTTATAACAATGCATCATCTACAGTAAGTAAAGCTAAATTAGACTCACAAGAGGCTAAAGCACATAACTCATCTTTTGAGAGTTATTTTGGTACAGATGTAACATCTACTGAAGTTAAAAACTTATTATCAGAAATAAGAACAAATAATTTAACAGCTTCAAGAAATGAAGAATCAGCTACAATAGGTGTGTACTTTGCATCTAAAAATTATTCTGGTGCTGCAGTTACAGGTATTGAAAATAATGCAATGAATCCAAACACCGTAACTAAAACAACTTTTGATAAGAAGGCATTTACACCAGATGTTCAAGCTGTAACTAATAATCTTAAAGCTGGTACATCTTATACTGTTAATGTTCCAAATACTAAAGCATTTAAAAAAGATCAAGAAGGAACTACAGGTTTTGAAGATAAAGATGATCCTTTAGGAACAACTCAAGAGGGTTCAACTGGTGGATATTATTCAAGTGGTTATATTAGATTAATTTATATCATTGATAATGCCAACAGAGCTGGTGGTGCTGGTGCTGGTGCTGGTGC
>DGSM01000037.1 GCA_002393975.1 Clostridiales bacterium UBA4362 | reverse complement strand
TTAAGATTCATAGTGGTGAACAAGGTAATCAAAACTATTTAAGACCTGATTTTATGAAACCAATGGTGGCTTACTTGAATGGTACTGTAGTAGAAAATAATACAGCTTATTCTGGAGAAAGAAATACTACAGAAAAACACCTTAAGCTATTAAAAGAACATGGATGGCTAGATGAATTCAAATTTGACTTATTAGATGAGAATGATGATGATATAGTTTTAGATATTCCTAATGGAAAAGTAATAAAAAAAGACTTTATAGGTGGAAAAACATCTAAATATGATTCAATGTTGGTATTATCACATTTTAAAGGACATCCAATGGGAGGATTTGGAGGAGCATTAAAACAATTATCTATCGGTTGTGCATCTTCTAAAGGAAAAGCATACATTCATAGTGCTGGTAAAACAGATGATCAATATAAAGTTTGGGGAGATTTACCAGAACAAAATTTATTTTTAGAGTCTATGGCAGATGCTGCAAGCGCTGTTTTTAAATACTTTAAACAAAAATCAGGAATACTATTTATCAATACAATGAAGAACATGAGTGTAGATTGTGATTGCTGTGCAGAAGCTGAAGACCCTTGCTTAAAAGATATAGGAATACTATCTTCAACAGATCCTATTGCAATAGACCAAGCTTGTATAGATTTAGTACTTAAATCTAATGATCCTGGAAAAGAACATTTCATGGAAAGAGTAACCTCAAGAAATGGAATACATACAATAGAAGCTGCAGAAGCTTTAGGATTTGGTACAAGAGAATATGAATTAATTACAATAGATTAAACTTTTAGGAGAGATGAATATGGAAGAGTCTAATTTTAATTATGATTTAGAGAGCTATATGAATCAAATGAAATTTAAATTAAATACTGCTATTTACTCTGTTACAAATATATCTAATAAAGGAAATCAATTAAGCAGAAAAATTCAAGACTTATATACTTCTATTGAAAAATTGAACGGAAAATTAGACGACAACAAATTCTACGAAATAACTGATATAGCAAATATAAAATCTGATGAATTAAATTCATATTTAAAAATGCTTACACATGATATTCCAAGTGAGATTGAATATACGGCTAAAATGGAAGCTAAAGATAATAAACTCAATCTTCCAGATGTAAAGTATTATAAATGCAATAACATTAGACATATTCATAGTGGCAAATCAAATAGAAGTGATATGGGAACTAAACAAGTTGTAGATGAAATAAATGCAAAGCTAGATGATGTTATACAATTAACAGATTCATTAAATGATATAGGATGCAATTATAATTTATGCCAATATAAAGTAAGTAATGTGGCAAATATTATAACTAACATATCACAATCTTTAATGTCTAATATTGAACAAAGATGTAATGAGGACAATATATGATTTATGAACTTGAAGTAGAAGGCAAAATAGTTGGTAAAGAAAGACCAAGAGTAAATCTTTATGAAGGAAGAGTTTATACGCCAAACAAAACTAAAGACTATGAAAACTATATTAGAGAATGTTTTTGTATAAAATATCCTAATTTTAAACAAATCATGGATCGAGTTTCAATAGATATAATAGCGTATAAACAAATTCCTAAAAGCACATCAAAGAATAATGTTCAAAAGATGTTGGATGATGAAATTAGTCCAACTATAAAGCCGGATATAGACAATATAGGAAAAGTCGTTTTAGATGCATTAAATAAATTTGCATTCAAAGATGATAATCAAGTATGTAAATTTACAATTCAAAAGAAATATAGTTTGATAGAAAAAATTTATATAAAAATAGAAGAATATTAATTTGAAATGAAGAAATTTTGGAAAATAGTATTTAAGTTAATATTGATTTTAATAATTCTTGTTGGAGCAGGAGGGGCAGCTTTAGGATTCTATGGCTACAAAGCATATCAAGGAATTATGGATGATTTCCCTTTAAACAAAAAAGTGGAATTTATTAAAGATGACCCAGATTATGTTTCAAGAGATGATGTGTCTAAGTACTATTTAGATGCTGTTATAGCAGTAGAAGATCATAGATTTTATTCGCATGGTGCTGTTGATTTCTTAGGCATAGGTAGAGCTGTTTTTTCAAATATAAAAAAGAATGAGCTAAGAGAAGGTGGAAGTACTCTTACTCAACAAGTAGCTAAAAACATGTATCTAATGAATGGAGATGGTCCTAAAGACATAAAAACAAAAGTTAGAAGAAAGCTTTCAGAAGTATATATAGCAAAAGATTTATTCAATACTTATTCACGTGATGAAATTTTAGAGTTTTATATTAATATTATTTATTTTGGAGACAACCATTATGGAATAAAGGAAGCTTGCAGCGCATATTTAGGAAAAGATCCTAAAGATATGAATTTGTATGAAGCGGCTATGATGGCTGGTATTCCTAACGCGCCTAGTGTATATGCTCCAACTGTAAATAAAGATTTATGTAAGAGCAGACAACAAAAAGTAATTAATTCTATGCTTGAATATGGATATATTACTGAAGAAGAAGCCAAAAATAATAATCAAGAGTTTATCGATAAGATAAACTAATTAAATGTGGGTATAGTTTAATGGTAGAACGAAATGTTTCCGACCTTTTAGTCGGGGTTCAATTCCCCGTACCCACTCCAATATAATTTATACAAAAAACAAACTAAGGAAGAATGTTTAAATGAAGTTTAATAAAAAATTATTATTTTCTGTAGGTATATGTTTGATTCTAATTTTTAGTTCAGCTAAAGTATTTGCAATGGTTCCTGCTTATTCTTATAATACTGTTAATGTAATTATTGCATATAGTATGAAAGCTGCTAGTATAATTATATCCTTAGCATATATTATATTCTCAATAGTATATTTAAAAAAATCTAATGAAGAAAAAAGCAAAAAGAATAAAAAAATGCTTGTTTGGCTAATAATAACAATAAT
>DGSM01000004.1 GCA_002393975.1 Clostridiales bacterium UBA4362 | reverse complement strand
CTCTAAGTCTTCGGTTACACAAACTACATCATCATCTTTTATGCGCTTAATCTCATTTTCCAAAACCTTCAAGCAGTTGTTGTAACCTACATACTTTGTCCATCTATCAGACTTTGGTTTACTTTCACTAATTCTTTGGCCAAGTTCTTCATGTTTAACTTCTATCATATGCCGAAGACCTTTGCCACTAGTTATTTCAAACATTTGAGAATTAATCATAACGAGCACCTCCATTAAACGGTCAATGTGCGACTTCCATATATATTTTCAAAGAACGTTTTCTTTATCCAATTACAGAAAAAGAAAATATGCATATTAAACATATGCATATTTATTATAACCTATTTTTTGCTTTTTTGTCAAACTTACTTGCTTACAGCTTCTTGGCTTTCATCTTCTTCTGTTTCTTGTGGTTTGTT
The DNA here is from genome assembly GCA_002393975.1 of Clostridiales bacterium UBA4362. Classification (GTDB taxonomy): domain Bacteria; phylum Bacillota; class Clostridia; order TANB77; family CAG-508; genus CAG-793. The sequence goes on along the minus strand of DGSM01000004.1, from coordinate 21,033 downwards.
TTTAACTGTTATATCAATGCCCATCTTTTTCATTTCTTCAAAACGTTTAATTTTTAAAGTTGTAGTTTTTATTAAAGGTTCTGTCGTAACATATACCTCTTTTATAAACTTATAATTTGGCATTGTCTTATTAATCTCTTTGATTTTTTCATCAAGAAACTCTTTTATTTCTTCTTCTTTGCTTAATTTATGAATCTCTTTAAATAAAGCTGGGTCATAAACCATTTTACATTCTAGTCTTAAATCAGATGGATCATCTTTTTCTGGTCTACCAAAAACAAAAGACTCTTTGATTCCTGGAATTCTATTAATAACATTTTCTATCTCATCTGGATAAACATTCTTTCCATTTTTTAATACAATTACATTTTTTCTTCTTCCCATTAAGAATAAATATCCATTTTTATCAATATATCCTAAATCACCTGTTTTAAACCAGCCTCTTTCAAAGACTTCTTTATTAGCCTCATCATTATTGAAATATCCTAGCATGACACTAGGGCCTTTTACTGCTATTTCCCCAACTCCATCAGCATCTTTATCCATAATTTTTAATCTAACTGATGGATATATTTGTCCAACAGATCCAGTTCTTGATCCAAAGTCATTTCCTGATGATAATACTGGACTAGTTTCTGTTAAACCATAACCTTGATATATTTTAATTCCTAGATTATTAAATCCTTCTTCAGTTTCTTTATCTAAAGCTGCTCCACCATTTACTAATAGTCTTAATTTTCCACCAAAGTTATCAATGATTTCTTTAAATAGTTTTCTTCTAATATCAATTCCTATTTTTGATACCATTGAAGAAAGTTTAATTCCATTTTCAACATCTTGAAGTTTTCCTTGTTTTTCTATTCCACGAATTGTCTTTTTATACATTACATTAAATAGTGCTGGAACCGCAATCATTGCTGTAACCTTAAAATCATTTAAATTAGATAATATGTGTTTAAGACCTTCACAATAAGCGGTTGAACACCCATTATACATAGCATCCAAAAATCCAACTGTACATTCAAAAGTATGATGTAATGGTAAAATTGATAGAAATCTATCTGTATCTTTAAGTTCAATTTGTGAAGCTATATCCATTAAGTTAGTACAAATATTTTTATGAGAAAGCATAACAGCTTTAGACATTGCTGTTGTTCCAGATGTAAATAGCATTATAGCCATAACATTTGGATCTATTTCAGCATCTATAAAGCTTGTTTCACCTTCTTCTAAAAGTTCCTGTCCTTTTTTTATTAACTCTTTTTGAGAGTAAACACCATTTTTTCTTTTATCTAAATCCATTGAGATATAGTATCTTAAATCAGAGGTGTTTCTTTTTCTAATGTCATCCATAATTTCACTATAAGCATCAGAATAAAATATAGCTTGAACACCGCTTCTTATAATTAAAGATTCAATCTCATTTGCTGGTAATAATTTATCAAGTGGAACTACAACTCCTGTACCACATACAGTAGCAAGATAAGCTTTACACCATTCTTCCCTATTTTCAGAGATAACAGCTATACGTTTATCTTTAAGACCCATATCTATTAATTTGGTTCCCAAAGCATTAACATCTTCAATAAATTCACCAAAAGATGTTTCTTTTAATTCTCCTGGTGTTTCTGTCTTATATACAAATGCAGGTCTGTCCTTAAATAGTTCGTAGCTTTGCTCCAACATGTCTTTTAAGTCATTTATCTTTCTGGCTTTATGATGTTTTTGCTTCTTTTTCTCATAATATGAATCATCAATGTATTCTTCTAATTCATCAGAGCTATAACCTTTTTCTTTAAACTCTTTGATTAATGAAGATACAATTATTCTTTTTGCTCTATTCATCTATTATTTCCTCTCTATAAAACACCCATAAATTATAACAAATTTTCATATTTTTTTCAATGTTTTCACTTGTTTGAGTATTTTTCAAATACCAATTGTAAGTTTAACAAAAAGAGAGTATAATTTCATTACTTTTGTTAAATAAAGAGGTTATATGGACAAAGAAGATTGTTCGAGTTTTATTTATAAAGCATTTGAAATAAATACAACTAAAGAAAAAATTTGTATTACTTATGAATATGAATTGGCCAATCAGTCAATTTTTAAACATCAAATATACATCATAAGAAAAGACTTTAAACTAAGACCAACAAGTTCAAATCTAATTCAAAGTATGGTCTTTAATATTGGTATGGTTGCTCTAATTAATTACTTAAAACTAAATAGCAATACTTCCCTAATTATTGAATGTTTAAAATTAGATGATGAACAAATAACGTGGTGGAAAGACTTCTATTCATGCCTATTTGGTAAAACAATAGATATTAAGAATACTTGTGATAAATCAATCAATTTAGAAAAAATAATCTATGATGATAATGATTTTTCAGGTTATATAGTTCCTTTAGAAAACAAGGATTCATGTATTACTTTGGAAACCCTAAATTTAAGTAGAGAAAATGATTTTTGCCTGATACTAGATGATTCGAAAGATGCTAAAAAGGCTGCGGAACTTGCAGGTTTTGACTCTAAAAACATAATAGAAGTAATTCAAACATGGGATAAAAAAATTATAGAATTCAACTATAATGATAATTCTGCCTTAATTGCTTTTATAGCTTATTTTTTGTGCTATCTTTTGTCTAAAAAATATATAGCTGTATCAAATGGATCTTCATCTACTGAACAAGACAAAAAATATGGTAAAAGTTTTGACTTTGAAAATGCTTTTAGAAAATATGCTGATAAGTATTTACCTACACCAATCGAATATTTTAGTTTTTTAAGGCCACTAAATAAATTTCAAGTTGCTAAAAGTTTTGCAAAACTTACTAAATATCATCCACTATATGAAACAAATAAAAATTCAAATATGATTACTTTAAAGCTTGGGCCCTCTAGTATTAATAGTATAAAATTAAATAGTTCATATTATCTAAGTCAAAATAATTTAATCCCAGAACAAGAATTTATTTTAAAGAAGTTTCTTTTATAAGAATCAAAACATAAAAATAAAGCTAACTATTTTGTAGTTAGCTTTTTATTTATTTAAAATTTATTGTCTTCGAAAATCAGTTGGATTATACATATTAGGTACTACATTAGTAGGATTTATATAATTACTATATTCTGTTGCATTTATATAACCATTATACATTGGAGCTCCTGGTTGCATATTCATTCTAGGTTGTTGTGTTTGATTTTGTGGAATAGGCTTTTTGGTTCCAAGTATATATTGATCGTGCTTTGATTGATATAGCAATAATACTAATGCAAATATATCAAGAATAATCATATATATAATGCTTACAACAATTGATAGTGTAGAATTTGATACTGTTAACGCAAAGTCATATAAGCCATGCCCTACTATTGGAATGACAATTGCATAGAACATACATATCACTTGCATCTTCTTATTTTTAATTGATTGGAAATACTTTGAAGATCCATAAAAAGTCCCCATGATAATAGCAAATGCACAATGTCCTGGAATCGCTGTTAACGCTCTAAGAACTCCTGTTCCTAAACCATATTCCAATACATATTTAATGTTTTCGAATATAGCAAATCCCATTCCAACAAATACGGCATAAACTATACCATCATATTTAAAATTGAAATTTGGATTCTTCCAAGTTTGTGTAGCAAGTGCTATCATTTTGAATCCCTCTTCAGCAAATGCAACAACTCCAAAATAAACAAAGAAATTTGCTGCAAAACCGAGTTCTAATCCACCTGTCAAAACAGCATTTCCAAATTCAATTACTAATTGACCTACTAACTCATAAATGTATATTGGTATAATGATAATTCCACCTGCAAAAATTAATCTCCATAAAAGATCTTTGGGTTCTTTACCATTTTTATCTCTTTTATACACTAGTAGTAATAACAACGCTGCTGGCAAAATTGCTGCTGCCAACCTAAAGTAAACTAACATATTATATACCTAACCTTATATCTTCCTTTTTATATTTATTTGGTTTCAATCCAAATCTAGTTCTCATATACAAAATACTTATAACTAATAGAATAAAGAATACTATTGTTACATAAGTCAAAGCTTTTGAAGCAGGAATAAATTCAACTATAATACTTCCAATAATTGATGTGATTGCTGCACCAATGCAGCCTAAAGTTTCTGAAACAAATGTTATTGGGTTTCTATCTTTGTGAAGTGTAAAATGCATTAAATATTTATATTTTATAGCATACCATAAAGCTCTATCAATACTCATTATTATAATAAGAATAGTTGAAAAAGCAATTATTCCTTTTCCCGAAACAAACATTGTTACTATTCCTAATATCATACAAGAAACAGAATATGTCATTGACATTATCGTTAAGGTTTTGTTTTTAAAAGCTTTTTCAATAAATTTTGTAAAAGCAATAACTAAGCCTGAAACAATACTTGTAATGGCAAATACAATTGCATAATTTATTTCTGAAACTCCTAAATCAAGAAATATGTTTTTTACATATACTCCTGCTAGTAAAAACAAGCTATAGTAAATTGTATTAAAAATAATAAATGATCTTAATCTACTAGACCCTAAAACAACTTTAAAGTAATCCCAACGTTGATGTCTAAGTTGTCTAGCTCTTGCTACTAATCTTTTCTTGTAGGTTACCTTCTTTTTATCAACTGGATGAATATCTCCAAATCCCAACGAAATAAGGGTTGCAATAACAATAAATGCTAGGCATATATATATTGGTAAATAATTATCTCTTAAGAAGAAATAACCTGATGCAAGTGATGCCATTCCATCTAATAAATAGTATAACGAAGTTCCTTTATAATTTATCTTAGAATACAATCCTGAGCCACCTTTAGTAGCAACCGAATCAAATAGAAGTTCATCTTCCCCTAACTCTTTAAAGGCAAAGCCTAAAGCCATCATTATATTAGCAATAATTACTCCTACAAATCCAGGAAATATTATTAAAAATAATGTATGTAAAACCATAAAGCAGTTTCCAATTACTATACTCTTAGCTGAGCCTACTTTATTGGAAACATGTACTGCAGGTATTTTTGATATAGCTTTTACCAATAAGAAAATACTATTTGCAATAAGTATTTGTGATGTATTTATACCTTTTGTAATTGTATAAAATAAGAATTGAATTGGATAGAAAAATAGTAAGTCCCAAGAAAACATTTTATAAATAGGAAAGATTCTTGCGTTTCGTTTTCTTATCTTATGAAGATTTCTATCACGCTTCTTCATATTTTTCTCCTTTGTAAAAAGTGCTTATTAATTAGCTGTATTTGTTTCTATTGGTTCATGATCTACATGTTGTGCTTTTCCATAATTCGCAATACCTTTTAAGGCTTCTAATCCTTCAATTGGAATAGCAAATATAACTGTATTTGATTGATCTGAACTTAAATCATTTAATGTAGATAAAGTTCTTAAATGTAAAGCTCCAGGAGTTGTTCCCATTATGTTAGCTGCTTTTGCTAAGTTGTTTGCTGATTCAACTTCACCTTTTGCTTTAGTAATAACAGCATCTTTTTCTCTCTCAGCTTCTGCAACTTTTGCCATAACTCTCTTCATCTCTTCTGGAAGAGATATATCTTTTAGCTCAACATTTTCAATCTTAATTCCCCATGGATCTGTAGCTTGATCAACTATTGTACATATATTTGTACTTAATCTTTCTCTTTCAGTTAATAATTCATCTAGAGAAACAGTTCCAACAATATTACGCATAGTTGTTTGAGCTAATTGTGATACAGCATAATTATAATTTTCTACTCCTAAAATTGATTTTGAAGCATCAAAAATTGAATAATATAATACTGCATTTATTTTAATAGATACGTTATCTTTTGTAATAGCCTCTTGAGCTGGTACATCTACGGTCTTTGTTCTAACATCAACCTTTCTCATTGAATAGAAAATTGGCCAAATAACATGCCAACCTGGATTAAGCATTTTAGAATATTTTCCTCTATGGAAAAGTATTCCTCTTTCATATTCATTAATTTGCTTAATTGATGATAAAGCAATTAAACCTATAAAGACTAATAAAAATATTAGAAAAGGTCCTACTGGGCTAATTGCTGGCAATTCATACACTTCTTCCATATCTTTTTCTCCTTTTAAATATAATCCATAATATTATAGCAAAAGATTTTTATTTAATAAACAAATCAAGGACTTTTTGAGTAAAATGTATTGAAATTTTAATAAAGTTAGGCCTTTTTCATTGACGAAACCTCGAAACCCTTATATAATATATAGTAATCCATTATTGGATATCTCCTTAATAGGGAGAATGATACTATGTTCTTTTTGTACTTTGACAATTCCATGATTCATGAAAGGAGCGTTTGTATGTCGGCTAATTCTAAGAGCAAGATATTAGTCTACGCCAACGGATATGACCAAAACGTAACAGGAAGTAACAACTTTCTGACAGCTATTTGGCCAGATGGATATAAACTCCATTTTCTCGTTGACTGTGGGCAGTATTTTGGTAAGGAAACCACATTAAATCGTACTTTCCCTTACAAAGCCTCGACTATTGATCTGGCTTTTCTGACCCATGTTCATATTGACCATTGTGGTCGTTATCCCAAATTAATTCACGAGGGTTTCACAGGGCCTATTTATGCAACAAAAGGTAGTGCTTTGCTTTATCCTAATGCAATCACAAACTCGGCTAGCATCATTATCGCTAATAGTAAGCGGTTAAAAGAAGATCCGGGCTTTGATGAAACTGATGTAGAAGCAAGCATTGAAAACGTTAATAATCACCAAAAGGAATATGATATCGAATATGAGTATAAAGGTAGGCTTTATTACCGGTTTATTCATAATCAGCATCTGTTTGGAGCCAGTAGCATTTTGATAAGGCTTACTGACCCTGATCCGGAAGTTGAAGATGTCAATTTGTTTTTCTTAGGTGATTTTAATGACCGAAATCTGTTTGTAGAAGATTTTAAAATCCCCACGGAAGTCACAGACATGGATATTTCTTGTTTCTTAACGGAGTCAACCTATGGTGATTCTGAATCCAAGGATATTCAATACAAGTTCTATGACTATCTTCAAAAAGGCATTCGGGACTACAACACCACGATTTTCTTCGCCTTTAGTTTAGGAAGGTCACAAGATATATTGTTCCTTCTCAAGAAAGCACAAGAATCTGGGGCTTTGCCCTATGATGTTGATATATTTCTTGATGGTCCTTTGTCAATCAGTGATACTCTTTTAATTGCAAGAAATCCTGATGTACTTGACATAAGGGAATCCTCAAGAGATTTTCTTCCGGAAGGACTTGGCTTCATTGATAAAGGTTCACGTGATTTCTTCTTAAACTCAAACAAAAAGAAGAAGATTATTGTAACAAGTAGTGGAATGGGAACCTTCGGACCGGCAAAAGAGTATATCTCAAAGCTGATTGATGTTCCTAAAGTCTTGATGGTCTTTGGCGGTTATTGTACGGATGATTCCATCGGTAGATATTTGATGGACTTCCAACTTGGTGATGAAGTGCGTGTTTTTGGCAAACTCAAAACCAAGCGTGCTACCTTCGGATATCTTGAAGAGCTTTCTGGCCATGCCAGAGCCGATAAACTCGTAAGACATATCGCAAACTTCAATGTTCGAAGCATTTTGATTAATCATGGAGAGTTCGAGAAGCAAAAAAGTCTAAAAGAACGGATTGATGAGGAATTGCATCCATCCAAAGGTTCGTATATCCTTACAAGGAACTACACTTATCGTATAACTTGTTATGGAATAGACAAATACTTCTATAGTACTCCTAATGAACAATAGTATCAAAAGAGGGGGCCTGGACTCAGGCTCCCTCCTATTTTTTATATTATAAACATATTTTATTTACTTTTTCTTTTTTTGTTTTTTGAACCTAGAGGTCTTCCTCTCTTTTTAGGAACAACTGGCATTTCAGTCAATCCTAATTTTTCTAATTTACGTCTTTCTCTAGCTTCTTTTAAAAGTGTCTTTTTATTTTTAGAACCAGCTGGTCTTCCTCTTCTTCTGGTAGTCTCTTGTATTATTTCTTGTTCTTGCCCTTGATCTTGATGTTCCTCTTCAACTTTAACTGACTCAACATTTACTATTTGTGGTTTAACTGTTTCTTGAACTTCAACTTCTTCAGATTCAAAATCAGATAAATTCATTTGTTTTACAAGATTTATCTTATCTTGTATTGCTTTGATTCTTTCTTCTATTTGTTGTTTTTCAAGTTCTGCTTGTAATCTTTCTTCTGCTAATTGTATTTTTCTTTCTGCTTTTTTCTTTTCAACTAAAGCTTCAATTTTAGCAGCTTTTGCAAGGCTAATTCCAGAATCAAAACTATTATTTAATCCTAAATTGTTTGCTTCTTGCTCTACTTCATCAACACTTTCATTTATTGTTTTAATATTGAAGAATGCTTCTTCAATATCTTCATAAGATAATTCATTATTTCTTGTTCTATCAAATGATGTGTCTTCTGATATAACAGAGAAATCATCTGCAAGACTAGATGCTTCTTCAACACTTCCAATTGCATCATACATATTGAAATCTTGAATTGGTGCTGAATAGTATTCTGGCTCTTCAATTGTTTCAAGTACCTCTTCATATGCAGTAGCATCTTTATGAGTGTCAACTACTTGTTCTTCATCACTATCTCTAAATATGATCAATGGTAGTTCCTCTAAATGATCTTCTATATCAATTAGATTTCTACTCATTTGAGCTTTCATTTCAGGTGTAGGCTCTTCAGGAAGTGGTATAAAGTTTTGTACCTCTAATATATATACATTTGAAGGAATTCTTAAGTCATATTCTTCTGCTTGCTTCTTAGCTTCTTCTACTTTTAATCCTTCATCTAAGCTATTAAGAATGTCTTCTACTATTTGATCTTCAATTTTTTCTTGTTCTCTACGCAAAGCTTCTTTTAATGCTCTTTGTCTTTCCTCTTCTGCTTTCTTTTCTAGCTCTTCGTAGTATTTAACTGATGCAAGTTCAAGAACTTTTCCTATATCTTCAAAAGTTTCTATTGGTTCAATTATTTCTGGAACTTCTTCAATAGCGATTTCTTCTTTTGTCTCAAGTTCTTGTGTAGCTTCTTTAAATTTATCGAATATGTAATAGTTAACTGATGCTTTCTCCAATGGGAATCTAATATCTATTACTTCTTCTTGTTCTTGTACTAAATTTTCTAAATCAATATCTATATCAACTATAGAGTTTGTATCTTCAACTCTTGGTGAGAATTCAATATCATTTTGAATAAATGTCTGAACTTCATCAAAGTCTGTTATTTTATTTTCAAGTTCATTTCTTTGTTCAGGAAGATTTTCTGCTATTACTTCTTCGGTAGATTTGTCTTCTAATTCAGGCATTTCTTCAACAGCAGATTTATCTTCTACGACATCCATAATAGTAAATTCATCAGGAGAACCTTGTAATTCTTCATAATCAACTGTGCTATTATAGTTTTTATTATTTTCATTTTTTAATAATTCAATTGTAAAATCATATCTCTTTTGGCATCCTTCTTTATCTGCTTCATAATCAACTATGATATCGCCAATTAAAGGAGTTTTTATAAGATTTGATCTATCATTTAATGTTTCATCTAATACTTTTGCTTTAACTTCACCGCTTAAAAATTCATTAGAATCACTTAATTGAATATTTGCATTTTCTATAGAAACAGGATTTAAATCTTTATAAGGATTTAATTTAAATGTTTTATTTCCATATGTTTTTATTAGTGCAGAATTAATATTATTTAAATCATTATTTTTAATATTAATTTCTGCTTCTTTTAATTCATGCTCAAAACCAAATTCAATAGTTTTTTCCTTTGTAGCTACAGGGGCAACAGGAACAGTAACAATTGTTTCGTCTTTCTTTTTTAACAATTCCTTTTCCCCCTTTCGTGATTTTTCGCATATTTATACACTATAAAAATATTATATATAACTGATTTTTTAATGTCAATTTTTAATTAATTTTCTTTTGTTACATTTTTGTAATATTTTAATATTATTTTTATTCATTTTTTATTTTTGTAATTTAATACTAAAAATAAACATTACTTGTTTTTTTATTAAAAAATGTGTATAATAATAAATGTAATTTTTATTTGCACCAGTAGCTTAATTGGATTGAGCATTCGGCTACGAACCGAAAGGTTGGGGGTTCGAGTCCCTTCTGGTGCACCATTAAAAAACGTGTTTTCTTTTTAGATTAACGCGTTTTTTTTATTGACTTTTTTATTCTGTTTCTATACAATTTATTTGATTTTAGGAGGAAAAATGAAAGATACTTACGAATTAAAAAATGATGCTTTTTTTAATCAAATAGAAGCAAGAGTAAGAAGAAAAATTGAGACTAATGTTAGCAATTTTAATCCACCTTTTAATTATAAAGATGAGGTTTCTCCAGCTACTAAAGAAGTCTTAAAAGAATCTTTTTCTATTATTGAGAATTTCTTTTATCAATTATATGAAGATAGAATGCCAAGTGAAAAAATAGAAGAAAAAATTCAAAGATATACAGAAAATAATTCTTTTTATTCAGATAATGCTCTAAAAAAATTATATGAAATAAGAAAAGATAAATTTTCAGATGATGATATAAAATATATTAAATTTACTAAGCTAACTCATACTTGGAATGGTAAGTTTGATTATAGCTATGGTGATAAATATGCTATTTTAGATGTTTTATTTAAAGGTTCTTTAGTAAGTGAAGTTGAATTAGTTTATAAAAATGATTTATTAAATTTAAAACAAACTCCTAAACTAGATAAAGTTGATTACAATAAAAGAAAGGCTGAAATTGATCAAGAGAAAAAGTATTATCTAGAATATTTAGATAAAATCTTCCCTTTAAAAGTTTCAGATTCTCAATATAATAGAACATTAGAACAACAAATTGATGCTGAAGTAAATAATACTTTGAATGATGGTAGTTTTGCTTTAGAAATTGACACTTTATTATTACCTTTTGGTTATTCAGATATTAATAAATCTGTTTCTTGTATCTTGAACAACTTCCCTTTTGTTAGATTACTTGGTAATACAAGATTAAAATCTAATGAATATTTAGTTTTATATAAAACGGATGGCTCTGGAAATAAACATCATTTTGTAAAAGTTGATCAAGATAATAATTTAGTTGAGAAAAATAATGAAAATGTAGTTCAATATTTTGAAAAATGGGACGATAGATTAGATTCTCAAACAGTTGTATTTGCTGTTAAGAAAAAACATAAAAACTTTGGATATCATTTCATGGACATTAAAGTATATCCTGATAATGATTTAAATTTCCAAGAATCTCTTGCACAAGCACTTAAATATAAACAAGAATTCTTTATGTATCGTGGCAGATCTTTTAATTATTCACAAAATGATGACATTATAAAAATCGAATACAACGGAAACCATATTGCAAATGCATACTATGAAGATGATGACTTAGTAATAGAAAGTAAACCATCAAACGAAAAAATTATTAACTCCCTTTCTCCAAAGGAAAATCTAGTAATAGAAGATGGAAAATTAATGAACATCGAAGATTATAGAGAAGCTGATGTTTCAGATGAATTAAAAGAAGAAAAGTATTCTAATGAAACAACAATGGCAAGTGCTAATGCATAAAACATTTTTTATTTTATATGAAAAAATATATACATTAAATATTTTATAAAAAATTAAAAAACATAAGAGCTCTGCTAATTGTAGAGCTCTTTTTATTATTTTAATTTTATTATTTAGATTAAATAATTTCTAATTATTTTATTAATAATTTATTATTTTAATTAATAAATTAAAATATTTTTTATAATTAATTATTACTTTATTTTATATAATAATTATTTAATTTTCTTCTTTTCGATGTATCTCTTGATTTTTTGAGTTGTAGTTTTCTCCATTGGTTCATCAGTTATTTCAATTTTCTTAACATGTTTAAATGAAGATAAATCTTTATTAATTTCTTTTATTGCATCAAATATTAAATCATGATATTCACTTTTATCTTTTCCTGGAAATACCCTTTCCATTTCTTCTGGATCATAAACAATCTTTGCTGCAAGTAAAGTATCAGTTTCTGAATCATCTCTAGAATAAACCATTGACTCTTTAACATATGATAGTCTATTAATTAATGTTTCAATTTCTTCTGGATATACATTCTTTCCGTTCTTTAGAACTATAATGTCATTCTTTCTACCTGTTAACCATAACCATCCATTTTCTATATAACCATAATCTCCTGTTCTAAACCATCCATCAACAAATGCATCGTTAGTTTTTTCTTCATCATGGTAATATCCCAAGAAAACATTTGGTCCTTTAGCTAAAACTTCTCCTACCCCATCTTTATCTGGTTCATAGATTTTTAATTCAACTGTATCTAATGCGAAACCTGCAGATCCAGGATTGTGTCTATCTTCTGATTCTGCTGTTAAAACTGGAGATGTTTCTGTTAAACCATATCCTTGAATAGAAATAATACCGAAATTTTCATATCCAATTGTAGTAGCCCTATCAAGTTTAGCTCCTCCATAAAGAACCATTCTTAATTTTCCACCCATTTGGTCAATTACTTGCTTAAATAGTTTTCTTCTTATATCAATATGGCATTTTCTTAATCCATTTGATACTTTAATCATAGTATTAACAAGTTTTGTTTTTCCTTGTGTATCTATTCCTTTTAGAATCTTCTTATACATTGTTTCTAGTAATAATGGAACAGCAACAAAAACTGATATCTCATATTCTTTTAGATTATCTGCAATATGTCTTAATCCATCACAAAAGGCTATTGTCGCTCCACTATAGAATCCATACATAATAGTAATAGAACTTTCAAATGTATGATGTATTGGAAGTATAGATAATACAGTATCTGTTGGTAACATTTTAAAGTGATTTTGATATCCCCAAATGTTTCCTAAAATATTTGCTTGTGATAGCATTACTATTTTAGATTGGCTAGTTGTTCCAGATGTAAATAACATTATAGACATCTCATTTCTGTCTATCTCTACATCGTCATAAGATTTGTCACCCTTCTTTACAAGCTTTCTTCCTTCTTCTAAAAGATCGGTTAGTTTTTCTACTTCTTTGTCATCAACATCATCCATACATATAATTGTTTTTACATTATTATCTTTACTCTTTTTAATTTTCTTAAAGATATCTAAATATTTACTTTCAAATACAACTATATCAATTTCTGCTCTAGTAACAATTGATTCTATTTCGACATCTGGTAATAACTTGTCCATTGGAGCAGCTATTAGTCCACTAGATAGAGTTGCAAAATATGGAACTACCCATTCATATCTATTTGATCCAATTATTGCTACTCTTTTACCTTTCCATCCTCTTTTTAGAAAACAAGTAGCTAAAGCTCTAACATCTTTTACAACTGTTCCATAAGTTTTCTCAATAACTTTTGAATTTTTATCTTCTCTATTTTCTTTATATTTATATGCAACATTGTCTTTAAATTTTTCATTTACCCAATCCATAAGTTTTCTGTAATTCTCAATCTCTGGATAAATTTCAATCTCTTTTTTACTCATTTCTTCCTCTTCCTTAATTAAACTTGTTCAATTTTATTATATTTCTAAACCAATTTCAAATATTGTCCAATTGTTCAAATTTTTTACCATTTAGTTACACGATTGTCTTATTTATTCTGTTTTATAGACTTGCAAAGCACTTTGTGATAATAATAATTTGGTATCATAGGTTATTTATAACCATTATTCACACTAAAGATTTAAAAATATACAAATGATTAGAATTAAATGAGTTTAGTTTTGCGAGGTTTATTGTGAATAAAAAACTATATGACCTTTCTTTTCCACAAAAGAATATATTAATGAGAGAACAATTCTATAGTAATACTCCAATTAATAATATTTCTTATGCCTTTTATATCAAAGATAATTTAAATCTTGATATATGTCGAAAGGTTTTAAATAAAATCGTTAAAGTTAATGAAGGTTTTAGAACACAAATCATCACAAATAAAGATGGTGTGTTCCAATACATTATTCCATTTAAAAATGAGGTCTTTGAAAAAGTATCTCTTCCAAATGCTAGCATTGATGACTTAAAAACTATTATGGAGGATGAAGCTCAAATACCTTTTATACTCGAGAATTCTAAACTATATAAAATCATAATATATAAAATAAAAGATAACGAAACCATTATCTTCTTTAAAATGCATCATCTTATTTCTGATGCATGGACAACAAAAATTGTCTATGAAGAGTTTAATTCTCTATATATAAAGTATTCTAAAATTTCTAAGAACAAAAAAGAAAATGAGTTATTAGATAATAATAAAGAATTAATTGATTTAATGCATACTGATGAATCTAATTATATTAATAAATATTCATCAATTAATTATGTTGAAACTGAAAATAATTATTTTAGAAGCAAGAACTACGAGGAAGATAAAAAATTCTGGGAAAATTATGTCGAAGATATTCCTGAAGCTATATCTTTTAAAGAAAATGCCACTAAGAAAACCATTAGCGCAAAACGATTTGAGGAAAAAGTTACTATTTCAAAAGAAATTGATAAGTTTTGTAAAGAACATAATATTTCTCCTTATCACTTTTTCTTAGCAACATTTGCTCTTTACTTTTATAAGACACAATCAAAAACAGATTTTACAATTGGAACTCCTCTTCTAAATAGAAAAAATAAAGTAGAAAAATTTACTTTAGGAATGATGGTTTCTACCATTCCTTTGAAAATACATATAGATGAAAATCTTTCTTTTTTAGATTTTGTAAAACAAATTTCTAAAGACATGTTTAAAATAATGCGACATGAAAGATTTCCTTATGAAAAGATTTTAAGCTTAGCCCATGAAACTAATAACGATACATCTAATCTTTTTGATATAATCATATCATTTCAAAACATAAAGTCCTCAGAGAGATTACCATATGTTATTGAGAATTTATGGAACTTTTCTGCAAGTCAACAAACTAGCTTCGAATTACACATATCTGATTACAATGATGAAGGTTATTACAACTTCCATCTGGATTATAATGAAAACTATTGTAACCAAAAAGAGATAGTATTTGTTTATAATAGAATGGTTAACATTGCTAAAGAAGTAATTTCAAATGATTCAATACACTTAAATGAAATTGACTTATTGGATAAAGAAGAAAAAGATTTAGTTCTTAATCAATTTAATAACATAGATTCTTTTTCTCCTAGGGAAACTCTTTATGAGAAGTTTTTACAAAGTGTTAAAAAATATCCAAATAAAGTAGCTTTAAAATATGAAGGTGAAAGTTTAACTTATAAAGAACTCGAATCTCGAGTAAATATAATGGCTAAGTGCCTTTTAGATAAAGGAGTTAAAGGTAATGTTCCTGTAACTTTGTTATTAGAGCGAAGTTTAGATATGGTTATTAGTATGCTCGCTGTACTTAGAATTGGAGCTTATTACATTACTATTGATCCTGCTTGGCCAAGTGAAAGAATTAGCTATATAGCAGAAAACAGTCAAAGCAAATTAATTATTACTCATAGAAAGTATGTTGAGTTTTATTCTTATATGTCATTTCTTTGCGTTGAAGACATAAATTATATTGAGAAAATAAATGCTGCTGACTTGAAAGAAATTACAAAGATAAATTCAAAAATGAATGATTTTATCTATGCTATTTATACATCTGGTTCTACTGGGAAGCCAAAAGGTACTATGATGACGAACATTAATATAGGTAACCTTTTGAATTCAACATATAAGTTATTTAAACAAAATGACAATGATATATGGTCTTTATTTCATACATATACATTTGATTTTTCACAATGGGAAACTTATGGATGCCTTACCACTGGTGGAACCTTGGTTATTGTTCCTCGAAAAACAACAACAAATCCAGAACAATTTATAGAACTATTAAATAGAGAGAAAGTTACTATACTAAATCAAACTCCTGCTTATTTCTATAAAGTGGTTGAGCAGGATAGCTTAGATGGAAACAAGTTAGAAAATGTTAGACTTGTAATACTAGGTGGTGAAGCAGTTTTTGCTAAGCCTCTAGAACCATTTAGAAAGAAATATCCTGGAACTGTTATATATAATGGTTATGGTCCAACAGAGACAACTATATTTGCCATTATGGGAGAAATAACAGATCATGATTTAGAAGATAACAATATATATATTGGTTATCCATTACTTAATTACATGATAACCATCACTAATAAAAATTTAGAACCTTTAGGAATTGGTCTTGAAGGTGAAATCTGTATACAAAGTAAGAGTGTTTGCAGTGGTTACTTTAACAATCCTAAAATGACCAAAGAAAAGTTTATTTCAGACTTCGATGGATCAAATCTTTGTCTATACAAAACTGGTGACGTTGGCTACTGGGATACAGATGGAAGAATTAAGTATATTGGTAGAAACGATAATCAAGTAAAAATTAGAGGCTTTAGAATTGAACTTGAAGAAATTGAAAAGCAATTATTAAATTGTCCTGATGTAACAAAAGCAGTGGTTTTCTCTGTTGAAAACACAAATCTTACAAAATCATTAGTAGGTTTCATAGAAACAAAACATAAAAATTACACTCAAGAAGTTTTGTCTTTGATTAAGAAAAATTTAACCTATTATATGATTCCTAAATTATATCAATTGGAAGAATTTCCTTTAAATTTCAATGGTAAGATTGATCGCAAAAAGCTATTTGAATATATGAAAATTGAAAAAAAGAACTTTGAGCAGCCTAAAACCATTCTTGAAAAAGAGATAGCTAAATATATTTGTGACATAAAAAAAATAGATACAGTTTCAGCAAATGATGACTTTATAGATGATTTAGGAATGGATTCTCTTGATATTATGCAATTATCAACTGACCTTATAAAATACAATGTTCCTATTCAAAGAATAAATACAAATTCATCTATACAAAAATTAGCTAAAGCCATTTTGTCTCACTCACAAGATCCTAGCTATTTTGATGAATTCTATAATATAGATATTCAAAACATATCTTTAAAGTTTGATTTATCTAACATTTTTATAACTGGTGGAACAGGTTTTTTAGGAGCACACATATTCCAACAATTAGTTGAAAACTCAAAAGTTAAAAATATATATTTTCTAATTAGGCCAAAAGGAAATATTAGTACACAAAAACGTTTTGATAAGATTATGGACTATTACTTTGAAAAATTAAAAGGTTTTAAGCTAGATAAGTATTTAAATAAAGTTCATTTAGTTGAAGGCAATTTTGAAGAGCCATTTCTAGGACTTAATTTTGCAGAATATCAAGAATTAGCTGAAAACATTACTACTATTGTACACGTTGGAGCTAATGTAAATCATTTTGGTAATTTCGATTCTTTCTACAAAACCAATGTAGTTGGAACAGATAATATTATTAAATTAGCATATGATTCAAGAGCTTCACTAGCTCATATTTCTACTATAAGTGTTGGTGGTTTTTCTAAAATTGATAATATGAGTGTTTTAGATGAAAATCATATTAATGTTAATCAATATTTCAATAATCAAGTATATATGATTACAAAATATGAAGCGGAATGTAAAGTATTAGATGCAATTTCTAAAGGACAAATAAAAGCTAAAATATTTAGATTAGGAAATATAATGCCAAGAGTTAAGGATGGAAAATTCCAAATAAATGCCGATAAAAATGCATTTATTATGAGACTTAAGACTATTTCCAAAATCAAAGTATGCCCAAAAGAATTAAAGAATTACAAGATAGATTTATCACCAGTTGATTTATGTGCTAAAGCTATTTATAAATTAATGCTTTCAACAGCTAAACAGACTATTTACCATATAGTTAATGAAAATCAAATAGAGCTAAAGCAATTATTAAAGGATAAAAATATAAAGTATGTAGATTCTGAAACAGCATTAGCTTTAATCAAAAAAGATAACCAACCATATAATGCAATATTATTAAATGATATATTAAATACAAATTATATTGAAACATTTGTAGATTCTAGAAAAACAATAAAACTATTACATAATAAATTATTCAATTGGAATATAATAAATAAAAAATATAAAAGAGCAATTTTCGAGCTACTTTAAAATTAGAGGTTTAAATGAAACATTTTAGAGTAAAAATTTATTTTAAAATAATCTTAATTGAGGTTTTGCTTGCTTTTATTATGAACTTTTTAGTTCCTGTTCTAGCAAATTATCCTCCTCATTCAGAAGAAGCTGCTTTTCAAGCACAAATATTAGAGTTAAGCCATGTAGGGCAATATGTTCTTCTAACTTCTCTTGGGATAGGCTTCCAACTTATCGCTTGCCAATTTATATTTAAAAATTGTTTTAAATATGTTAAGAAATTTCCTGATGTCTCAGATGAAGAAGTTATAAAAGTAAGAAATGAAACTTATAGAGTTAATCGAAGACTCTTACTTACCACGATGTTTATATTAATAGCAATGCTTTTAGTATTAATAAGTATGGTTTCAATGAATTTTTGGTTGATTACAAAATTTGCGCTAATATACTTCTCCCTATTTTTCTCTGGTTGGATAATGCAATCTACATTAATAAAAGCAGATTTGAAAGACATTATAAAATCAACTTATGAAGTTTACCCTGCAGTAACTTTACCAAAAAGACAAGAAAAGTTCTATACTTCACTTTTAAAGGATACTCTTCCTTTATTCTTAGTAATCTTAATTGTAATGTCTCTACTTGGCTATTCTTTGGTGCAAAATCAAATTGGCGAAAACAACTATTATTACTACAAACAAGAAATGGAAGATCTTAATTTAGGAAGATACCCTAAATCGCAAATATTAAGAGAACTTAATACTATTACTCTTAAAAACAATAATGATTATTATTTTATAATTACAGATGATGAAAAAATATTCTCTAAAGAAAATGGATCTGTAACAGATTTCTTTACAACCTATGCTAAAAACTTTTTAGAAGAAAACGATGGAAAAGTGTATGAATATTTTGGAATAGAAGAACAAGCTTATTGTCAAGAAATAGTTTTGGAAAATGGACAAAAAGCTTTAGTTGGATTCAAATATAGCACTAGTAACATAAGAATAATGATGGATTTTGCTATTGCTTCATTACTTGCCTTTATTATTTACTTCATAATAATGCTTGTATGGGCTAAAAACATTGGGAAAAACATTTCAGAAGTTGCTGCAAATCTATCACATATTTCAAAATCAGCAAACCTTGATTTTAGTACACTATTGCCAGTTTACTCAAATGATGAAATAGGATTACTATCAAAATCATATAATGAAATTCAAGAAAAGACTAAACGAGATATTGAAGAAATAAATGATAATAAAGATCGTTTGATGGAAAAAGAGCGCCTTGCCACACTAGGACAAATGATTGGTGGCGTTGCTCATAACATGAAAACTCCTATAATGAGTATTGCAGGAGCTACAGATGGCTTAGAAGATTTAATAACAGAATATAGACAATCTATTGTTGATCCAGAAGTTTCTGTTGAAGATCATCTAGAAATCTCAAATGAAATGGATACTTGGGTTAAAAAAATTAAATCTTACAATTCATATATGTCAGACATTATTACTACAGTTAAAGGTCAAGCTGTTAATATGAATGAACAAGATGACAACCAAGTATTTACTATAAAAGAAATGCTTACCAGAATTCAAATACTTATGAGACATGAATTAAAAGTAAATCATGTTAACTTTGTAGTAAACAATAAGTTACCAGATACAACTAAAATTATTGGAAATATTAATAGCTTAATTCAAGTAATCAACAACTTAATTTCAAACTCTATTCAAAGTTATCCTGTTATTAAAGAAAACTCTTTAGATGTTTCTAAAGAAGTTGATATAAGCAAGAGACCTATATACTTGAATATAGAAAACAAAAGTGATAATATCGTGATATCAGTAGAAGATAAAGGTAGTGGAATTCCTGAAGAAGTTCAAAGAAAACTATTTAAAGAAATGACTACAACTAAAGGACATAATGGTTCAGGCCTTGGTTTATTTATGTCTTACTCTACAATTAAAGGTCATTTCAAAGGCAACTTAAGTTTTGAATCAAAAGAAGGAGAAGGTACTATATTCTATATTACACTACCACAAAAATAAAATTCTACAGGAAGGCTAATTATGAGAAAATATCAACAAGATACTGTTCAAAGTGATTATAAAATAATGGCTGTTGATGATGATTTAGGAATTCTTGATAGCTTAAAAATCGTTTTAGGAAGAAATGGTTTGAGGCTCGACACATTTCAAAATCCTGTCGAAGCCATCGATAGATTAAAAGATGAACATTATGACTTACTACTATTAGATTTCATAATGGATGAAATGAATGGTAATCAAGTAGTACAAAATATTCGTATTTTTGATAAAAATCTTTATATATTATTACTTACAGGCCACAAAGATTTAGCTCCACCATTACAAACTCTTAAAGAGTTAGATATACAAGGCTATTGTGAAAAAAGTGATAACCTTGATCAATTGGTTTTATTAGTTGAGTCTGCTTTAAAATCTGTTGATCAAATGAGGATAATTAACCAAATAAATGAAGAACTAGCAGAAAAGAATGCAGAATTAGAACAAGCTTACCTAGATACAGTTAAAATATTAAGACAAACTGTTGAAGCAAAAGATCCTTATACAAGGGGCCACTCTGATAGAGTCAGCGCTTTTGCAGTATTACTTGGAAAAAAACTAGGTCTTGGTGAAAATGATTTAGAAACATTAAGAGTTGGTGGATTATTCCATGATATTGGAAAAATTGGTATTCCAGATAATGTACTTACAAAAGATGATCGTCTAACTGAAAATGAGTTTTCTCAAATTAAAGAACATCCAACAATAGGTGCTCATATACTAGGAAATGCAAAAGTTTTTCAAGATATTATTCCAATTGTTAAACATCATCATGAAAGATATGATGGTCATGGTTATCCATCAAAGCTTGTTGGAGAAGATATACC
>DGSM01000062.1:4645-11303 GCA_002393975.1 Clostridiales bacterium UBA4362 | reverse complement strand
ATCTATGAAAGATTTATCCCCTTCATTTATAAGATGTTTTCCTCTTTCTATTAAAGTATTATAACTTTCTTCAAAAGAGAATAATTTTACATCTTCTAATTCACAAGCTTTTCCTTCATGAGCCTCTGAATAGAACAATCCTTGAATATTACTACTATTAACTATATTAACTAATTCTTCTTTAGTTAAATCTTTATCAAGTGGAATTACTGTTCCAACTCCACAAGATATAGCTAAAAATGCTGTTTCCCATTTTTCACTATTCTCGGCTATAATTCCTATTCTCTTACCTTTCATTCCAAGGCTAAGAAGAGCTGTTCCTAAATAATTAATGTTATTTAAAAACTCACTATATGTAGTTCCCGAACTATAAAGTGCTTTATGCTCATATTCCTTTGCTGATTTTTTTACTATATCTTTAAGAGTTCCTAGATTTCCTTTTCCTGGTCCTCCTTTATCTAATATTTTAACTTTACCAGTAGTTCCATCTAGTTCTACTAAATCTCCTGTCTTAACATTTCTAGTTAATCCTGTGATTCCTACAACAGCTGGTATTCCTAATTCTCTTGAAACTATAGCAGAATGTGAAAGAAGACTTCCTCTTTCAACTAATATTCCTGAACTTGATGGAAATAGCATAATCCAACCAGGATCTGTAAATTCTGCAACTAGTATTTCTCCTTGCTTTATTTTAGCATTAGCTGGATTATGAATTACTCTTGCATAACCAACAACTTTTCCTGGAGATGCTCCTATTCCTTTTAGTTCTGTCAAAGCTTCTCCTACTTCTTTCTCAACTCTTTCATGCTTGAAATCATTTCCTATATTTACTGCACCATATGAATAAAATCTTTCATCTGGCATTTCTTCCTTATATTTTTCATATTGAGCTTTTCTTATAGCGATTAAATCTTTTAAATTGTTTGTGGTAGACTTTCCATCTATGTAAAATAAAATTTCATCTACTTCTAAATAGAAAATATCTCTTTTATCTTCTATTACATTCATAGAAGTAAGTATATATCCTATTCTTAAAAAGATTTCTCTTACTCTTCCAAAAAGACGAGTTCTTTCAAATCTTAAATTTTCTCTATTCTTTACTGTATATCTTGCATTCTTTAGAATAAATTTAAACTTACTCTTTCTCGCTGGATGAAGCCTTAATGCCTTTTTTACTTTCATTTCGGCTTCTTTTCTAGCTTTAACTGTGTCTATCTCTTGTATATCTCCTTTTTGCATTCTTCTAGCAAACGTTGATATTGAGTGATATAGACTTCTTGGATTATCCTTTAATGTCTCTGTTTCAAGTTTTAATTCTTCTAAACATCTATCTGAGAATTTATCCAAATATTCATTAATCTTTTTATTAAACTCTTCATATTTTGGTAGTTCTTTTTTAATATATAGAAGATCATCATTATCTAATAATTCAATTAATTCTTCATTATCTTTAGCAAGATTAGCCATTTCTTTAATTCTTTTAGCTGGCTCTGCACTTATTATTCCGCCCTCATCTGTTAATAAATCATTATGTATCAAATCAGATTCTTCTTTGAATAATTTAGCACACTCATCTTTAAGTTGCCCATAAAAAATCATTGCTAAGAAATCATTTACTAATGGTGCATCCCATTTATGTAGTAATTTACTTTCTAGAAGATAGTAATAATCATGTAGCTCATACAAATCCATGTGTTCTATATCTTTTTCTTCTAGTGCTTCATTTAATCTTTCATAGAATTTCTTGGTCATTTTTCTAAGATCAAAATATCCTTTGACTAAACCATATCCTGCTTGCATCATTCCTAGCTTATCTTTAAATGTTGCTTGTGGTACAGGGAATAGATTCTCTGGAAGGCTTTCTTTTACCCCCATCATTGATTCCATGAATTTTTTATTGTTTCCAAGGCCAGGAAACATAGAAAGAATTCCATACCATCCATAAAGATTGTAATAAACTCTTCCATCTATTAATGCAAGCATACTTTTAAACATTTGCGAATTCATCGCAATTTTCTCTTGTTTAATATTAAATATTTTGCATAATTCTATATACACATTTTCATAAACATTACGAATAAACGAAAATGTTAAAGGTGTAGTTATTCCTCCATAGCTTTCAACTATGTTGCTATTATCAAATACATTAATCTTTTCATTTTCGTTTTTGTTTTGGGCCATAGTAGTAATAGGTCTAGATTGTAATAGATATACTTTCCCCTCTTCTATTGCCCACTCTATATCTTGATATCTACCAAAGAAGTCACTTGCCTTTTTCACAAGATCTCTTACTTTATAAATCTCATCATCCTCTAGTACTTGTTTGTCTTTTAAATCTTCTGGAACTTTTTCTTCTTTTACTTCATCTCCATCTAATTTATGATAAAAATCTTTTTGCGCTATTTCTTTTTTTATTTCATCATCTGTTAATGTATAAGTATCAGCTGTTGCTATTCCATCCACTAATCCGCTTCCTAATCCATATACGGCTGATACTACTATTTCTTTAACATTAGAGTTTACTGGGTTTACTCCAAATGCTACACCTGCTTTTTCTGAATTAATCATTTTTTGTACTATTACAGCAGGAATTGTCTCTTCATCTATTCCATTTTCTTTCTTGTAAGCCATTACTCTATCTGAAAAGCCTGACAAGAAAACTTCTTTTGTTTTTTGTATTACATCTTCCTTTTTTACATATAAAAAAGTATCGAATTGACCAGCAAAAGAATTAGCATTAGAGTCCTCACTTGCAGCAGAAGATCTAATTGCGAAATAACTATCATCATCAAAATCTTCTAGCTTTTTCTCAATCTCTTCTATTGCTTCTTGCTTAATTTCTTTTTTGCTACTATCAAATCCAATAAAGCTCACAACAAACCAATCAGGAATGTTATCAATTGCTCTTCCTATCTTAGAAAGTGCAGTTGCCTTACCCCCAATTAGATCATATTTTAAACTATTTTTCTCAAAAACAAAGTTCATTTGTATCTCCAACTAAACCACAAAAATTGTTGATAATAATGTAAGCATAACTAGACCATCTGCTAAATACTCAACAGCTTTTGCAAATTTTCTTGTTTTCTTTTGTATAAAAAACACGTTAACTACAATTATTCCTACAAATAGGACTAATAAAAGTATCTGTGCCCAGTTCATTAAAGGAACACCAGGTAATATCAATCTGCAAATTGTAAGAAGTAACTCTAATACAGAAAGTAATATTGTAGCTTTTGTTATTCCAAATACTGCTGTATAAGTTTTTACTCCCTTTTCTTCATCTTTTTTACATCTTACTTTTCTTGCTATTTCTATTATCCAAGATACTACATATGATAGTAATAATAATCTCCAAAGAATTGACATATCTATCTTTATAAAACTTGCTAAATAAATAATCATTACTGGTAGCATTATTTCATCAAATGCAACTTCTAAAAGAATGTGTTTATCTAATACTTTTTTTATAAAGAATCCTTTTGTCATTAATATAAATACAATCCAAAGAACAATTAAAAAGATAAGACTAAATGGATTTACAATTAAAGTTAATATTAATTGGATTAACACACAAATCACAAATAGAACTCTCAACTCTTGTAATTTAATTAATCCT
Source organism: Clostridiales bacterium UBA4362 (assembly GCA_002393975.1). Lineage (GTDB taxonomy): Bacteria > Bacillota > Clostridia > TANB77 > CAG-508 > CAG-793. The sequence continues at coordinate 7,687 of DGSM01000062.1, read as the reverse complement.
CTTGGAACTGGCCTATATGGTCTATACTTCTTGTCTTCATCATAGTCTTTGAATTCATCAATGATTCTTACCATCAAAAATTGCAAAAATGCTACAACAAACATAACTATAAATATACCAACACTTGATTCAACTTCTAACATCTTAGTGTTATATAAAAATGTAGCAAATGTTAAGCAAAATATGTATAGCCCATATACTAGCACTGGAAATCGCTCTTTTTGATAGGTATACCATTTTTTAAAAAAGTTCATTTTACACCTTCTTTGTAACTATTTTATATAAAGCATTATAGTCTACTTTACTAGAATGCCTTTTATCAACTGGTATTTTTTTAACATATATTATGGATTCTATTTTTACAAATTCGATTTGATCTAATACTTTTGGATCAATTTGATCTTTTTCTTCTAAAACTAAATAATTTTTATCATTTAGTTTTACAATTGCAGTCTTTCCTAATTCTGTTCTAGTATGAAGAGCTGCTTCCACATTAAAGAAAGGACTCTTTTTCCTTCCTTCAAGCCACAGCCTTCCATACTGATCCATATATCCTAAATCACCTGTTCTATGATATACTTTGCCATCTACTTTAAACTTGTTTTCTTTATCTCCTATACCATTTACATAGCCTTTTAAAACATTCTTGCCAGTAACTACTATTTCGCCTACTCCAGTAGTCTTTATTTTTTCAAATTCTTCTGCTGTCATATCATTAATCTCTGTTAATGTTTGATCTACTAGCCAACATTCTTCTACACCAATTATATTTCCAGCTAGAATACCCCTTCCATTTCTAATATGTTCTATATCATCATTTGTTAGATTAGTTACATCTTGCTCAGCAATTGGTTCTGCTTCTGTTGAGCCATATATAGTAACAATCTTGGCATTTGGAAATATCTCTTTTAGCTTTCTTATTAAGTCAACAAATACAGCTCCTCCTCCTGTAAAGACCTTTTTTACATTTGAGAATTTTAACTTTCTTTTTTCACATTCTTTTACTATTACTTCCAATAGTCCAGGAGCTGCCATTATTCTATTTATAAATTTTAATTGTTCTACCAACGCTTTGGGATTTGATTTCTCTAGACTAGTAAAATTTGCATTAGCTATTACAGTTGTTATTCCAACATTTATATTTGACAAAGTAAATATTGGAACACTTGATAATTCTTTATCTTTTGGTCCATAGTCTAAAGTCTTTTCTAAAATATTTGCTTGTGTTAATAAAAATTCGTGGCTCCTTGCAGCTATCTTTGGTCTTCCTGTAGATCCACTTGTATATGTGATTATTGCCGGAAAGTCTTTGTCGACTTCCTCAATAGTTAATTCTTCTAGCTTAATTGGTTTTATTTGTGAAATATTTATTTTTGTTTTTCTTCTTAAATTTTTATTAATTGATGAATATAATAAGTATTTTCTTATTCCTATTACCGCTTCTATGTCATCAAATTCATTATTTTTCATTCCACTCTTAATAAATCCTGCATCCATAAAACATGGTGTGGCACCAATAGTCCAAAGGCTTATTAAAGTTACATATAATTCGATTGACATTGGAACTAAAACAAGTACTTTGCTTCCTTTTGTAATTCCATTTTTTATTAATACTTTTTTAAAGCCACATACTTTTTCATATAGCTCTTTATAATTCATTTTTTCATTTGCTTGTATTAAACATACTTTGTCGGAATTATTTTCATAATTATGAATTAATTTTTCCGCTAAATTATTCATTATAAATCCTTTCCATATAAAGCATATTCTCTAATTATGCTTGTCCCATTTCTTTGGGCTAGCTTTTGAGAAGTATTATCTTTATACATAAAAGCAAATATCCAATCTTTATATCCTTTATCAATAGCAAGTTTTGCTATTTTTCTTGTCATTACATTTCCAAGTCCAAGATCTTCATATTCTGGAAGAACCGCTATAGTTTTTAAAATCAATGTATTGATTTTACCTTTAGTTTGCATCTCAATTAGATTTGGTATAGCAAAAAGAAAGCCTACTTCTTTTCCATCCTTTTCGGCAATTAATATTAGTTCTTCGTCAACCTTGTCTAAGTAGTTCGTATATTGTTCCATATAATCTTTTTCACTAATAGGTGTATAAAAAGGATTTCTAACAAAGCTTTGTATTGAAACATTATAGATTTCTCTTAAATCTTCTACTCCTTTTTCTTTGTTTAGATGTCTAATTATTATGCCTTCTTTTTCTATCATTTGTTCTATTTCATCTAAAACCTCATCATTATAGTATTTTGAGATTTCTCCTTTTGTAGAAGTATAGGTTCCAGTTTCTGAGAATCCTGCTTCTTCAAATATCTCATTAAATTCTTTAGGGCTCACATTTTCCATTAAGAAATTTGGCTCTCCAGAAGAATTTTTTAAAGTTCTATATTGTTTCCATGTATTTCCGTTCATTGGTGCTACAACTTTAGAAATCCCTTCTTCTTTAAAGATTTCTTCACATTTCTTAAGAAGTTCTAGTCCAACCTCTTTATTGTCCATCTTCATTTCACCAATTGTCCCAATTGGTTTTCCCTCTACTTTTGGTGTATTTTTAAAAAAGCATGTTGCTGTGGCAGTTTCAATAAAATCTTCAATTATTTTTATTCTTACTCTTCCATTTTCATTATCTTTTTCAACTTTAAATTCCATTTATAAATGCTCCTGTTTGTAAAAATTGGATTATCCCTATAATTGCAATATAGATTGCTACTATTTTCAAATGCATATAACCATTTTTTAATGTTATTTCTTCTTTTTCTACACTCTTTTTTTGGAATAGAATTGTTAAAGAACTTGCAAATAACATTACTAGCATTGTCCCTATTAAGATCCAATCTATTTGTGTATTTAACCAAAATCTTTGTATAAACAATCCTGGTATAAATATAAAGCCTAATGCTTTTAAGAATGACATCATTAAAGCTTGAAAATCTGTCATCTTGAAATAATATTTAAATCTAACAAAAGTATTTACTGCTAAGTGCATTGCATAACATGTAACATATGTCATATATATTTGTTCTTT
>DGSM01000062.1:0-4495 GCA_002393975.1 Clostridiales bacterium UBA4362 | reverse complement strand
TTAGCTTTAGGAAGTCTCATTACGGTTAAGAATAATAATAGTGGTGGAATTAAAGCATACCAATTGTAAAGAATAATTGTTAAATATCCTACTACTACAACTTCTGCTAATGCTAACTTACTTAATTGTTTTATTCTAGTTATAGCAAATACTAAAACACAAATTGCACTAATTAATAATAGATGTAAGCTAAGTTCATGTTGACTTAAAGGCATTAAATAGTTTAGAAATGCAAAAGCTGTTAATGGAATAAGTAAATTATCATTTCCTTTACTTGCTATCATTTCTATTAAAGCTATATTAAATCCTACAACTAGAGATATTGAAAGAAGCTCACTTCTTCCTACTTGTGAAAATAACAAAAGTGGCACAAGTGTTGACATGAATGCAACTATGAAGAAAGCAAAGCTTCCTTCTAGCGATTTCTTGTCCTCTGTTTCTTCTGCTAATTGCTTTTTTCCATATATTTTTCCTATTAAAGCTGCACTAGTATCAGCAAATGCTAAGATTAAAATTGGTATACTATATAAAATCTTATCTCCTTTTGATAAATAAAAGATCAATAGTACTGAGATTATATAGAAAAATTCTCCAAAAGATTTTCTTTCTACTCCATAAAGTACAGTCCCAATCGATTTCTTTAGCTTTGTCTGTTTTATTGTATATAATGTCACAAAAGCTATTATTGCTAGCACTAATACAGATACCATATTGGTGAATAAATATGGTAAGCCTAGCATTATTATTCCCATTGTCATATGAAAAGCTTTTCTTCTTGTCTCAGGTTTAAGTCTTTCTCCAAAAGCTTTTATTATAAGTAAATCAGCCAATAGTATGCTTGCGATTATCAATATTCCTTTCCATTCGATAATCATAATACTTCCTCCACAATAAATTTACTATAGAAAAAGGCTTTGTCCTTTTTTAATAACTCGTTTGACAAATCTTCTTGATATTCTATTTTATCTATAAATTTTGAAGCTCTTTTATCTGAAAGCATATTCCAGTATGCTATTATTGATCCTTTAGGAGCTTTCTCTAAAATCTTTTCAACGATTTTAACCATATCTTCTTCGCTCATATATTCAAAAATGTCACTAAGGTTGTATTTATCCACACTTTTAACATCTTTCCTGTTGATAAATGTTTCTACTGATTCTTTTAATATTATTAATTTATCAATATTCTTTTTTATCTTGTCAAAGTTTTCTTCTCTATATGCTACTGGTAAGACATTATCATATCTACTGTTTATAATATAATATAAATATGAATTAGTTGAAGTGTCTAATTGAGTTATTGCATATTTAGTTCTTTCTAAAATGTGTTCTGGAACATTAACACTAACATATCTAAAGAAAGCTTTGTCTCTTCCAAGCTTTCCCATTACAGCTCTTGAGAAAAAAATCTTAAATAAAAACTTCCATCTACGATTATTCCATTTATTATTATAAAAATCTATTCTAGCTTGTTTACTTTTCTTTTCTAAAAGTTCCGCTCTTGTTTTTTTATTATGAATTAAAGGTAGTACTTTTTGCCCAAAAATGTGAAAATAGTTCTCAAATTTTCCACAATGTATTATGCCTTTGTTGATAACATCTATGTTGTTATCAAAATAGCCTTGTGTTTCTTTTGATAAATGTTTTTTTATTTCATTATAAGTAGTAATTCTTCTTTCAGAATCAAATACGCCAATAAATTCCATGCATTCATCATAGTCTAAATACTTATAAGCAATTTTCTTTAGCTCTGTACAAAAGATTTGATTTTCATTTAAATCTATTGCATACACTTTGTTTGGCTCTCTTGTAAGCATACTTAAAGCATTTTCACCAGCAGATGCAATACTTAAAACATTATCAGTTGGCTTTATTTTTAAAGCTTCAAGTAATATTTCCGCATCTTCCCATACTTGTGCATATCTAATGATATCAAATTTAGCATAGTCTTCCACTTCGCTTTTTATCATCTTGTTATTGGCCATCTTTGGTAAGTTACCTTCCTTTTAAATAAATCTATCCAATTTGGATTATATCAAACCATCGGTCTATATTCCATAAAATTAAATTTACATTTATATTAAACATTTGTTTAAATACAAAGAGCAAACAAAACAAAAAAGAACACTAAAAACTAGTGTTCTTTTTGTTTAACTTATTTTACATGGATTATAATCTATTCCAATTCAAAAGCTCCAGTATATAATTGATAGTATACACCTTTAAGTTTTAATAAATCATCATGCTCTCCACGTTCTATTATCTTACCATGATCCATAACCATAATAGCTTTTGCATTTTGAATAGTAGAAAGTCTATGTGCTATTACAAGAACTGTTCTTCCATTCATTAGTTTATCCATACCACTTTGTACTATTTTTTCTGTACGCGTATCGATACTTGAAGTAGCCTCATCCAGAATCATTACAGGTGGATCTAATAAAGCACATCTTGCAATTGATATAAGTTGTCTTTGACCTTGTGATAAACTTTCACCATCATTTGTTATTTCTGTATCATAACCTTTTGGAAGACGAGTAATGAAATCATGTGCATTAGCAAGTTTTGCTGCTGCAATTACTTCTTCATCTGTTGCATCATCATTTCCATATTTAATGTTTTCTTTAATTGTTCCAGTAAATAGATGAGTATCTTGTAATACCATACCTAATGATCTTCTAAGATCATCTTTTTTGATTTTATTGATGTTTATTCCATCATATCTAATCTTTCCATCTTCTATGTCGTAAAATCTATTCAATAGATTTGTAATAGTTGTTTTTCCAGCTCCTGTTGCTCCAACAAATGCAATTTTTTGACCAGGTTTCGCATATAATGAAATATCTTTAAGTACTTGTTTTCCTTCTACATATGAGAAGTTAACATTTGTCATCTCTATATGTCCTTTAAGTTCAACATACTCAACTCTTCCATCGTGATGAGGATGTTTCCATGCCCATATATCAGTTTTATCCTTGGTTTCCACAAGTTCTCCATCTATATATTTTGCATTTACTAAAGTAACATATCCATCATCTTTTTCAGGTTCTGCATCAATTATTTCAAATATTCTTCTTCCTCCAGCTAGTGCTCTTATAACAGAATTTAATTCATGAGATATTTGTGTAATTGGTCTTATAAAGTTTTTACTTAATTGTAAGAATGCAACTATTAAGCCAATAGAAATATTTCCAATTCCATTTACAGCAAGTAGTCCTCCAACTAGAGCAATTACAGAAAATTGAGCATTTCCTAATGCCCCATTAATTGGTCCTAACATATTTCCATAACGATTTGCTTTTTCTACTGTATCAAAAAGTTCTTCATTTATTTCATCAAATTCTTTTTTAGATGTTTCTTCATGACAGAAAACCTTAACAACCTTTTGTCCTGTAATCATCTCTTCAATATATGCGTTTATTTTTCCAGTAGAAGCTTGTTGTCCTATATAATATTTTCCGCTTTTTGTTGTAACAAATTTAGTAATCAATAATATTATTACTAAAAATCCAATACTAACCAAAGTTAAGTATATATTTGTAACAACCATTGAAACAAATACTGTTATTATAGTAATAGCCGATGATACAAATTGTGGTAAGAATTGTGATATAAGCTCACTTAAAGTGTCTGTATCATTTGTGTAACGGCTCATTATATCACCTGTTTTGTTTGTATCAAAAAACTCAATTGGTAATTTTTCGTTTTTTGCATACATTTCATCACGGATTTTTTTCATTGTTCCTTCTGAAACTTTAACCATTAATCGAGTATATATAAAGCTTGAAAATACACCAAGAGCATAGATTGAAATCATTATTCCTATTGCATGAATAAATGATGTTAAAACCGGATTTTCTACACCAATAAGTGGTGTAATGTAATCATCTATTAAGGTTTGTAAATATAAACCACCTACTACAGATGACACTGTACTTGCAATTAAGCAAACCATTACTATGATTAATCTAAACTTATAATATTTCCATATATAGTCTTTTATTAATCTTTTTAGTACTCCAAAATCTAACTTAGGGCGTTTGAAATTATCCATTTTCCAATCCTCCCTTCGTTTGTGATTCATATACTTCTTTGTAAATTTCATTTGATTTCAATAATTCATCATGAGTTCCAACAGCATCTATTTTTCCATTGTCCATAACTATTATTTTATCTGCATCTTGAACAGAAGCTATTCTTTGTGCGATGATTATTTTTGTTGTATTCGGAATTTCTTCCGCAAAGGCTTTACGTATCAAGCTATCAGTTTTTGTATCAACAGCACTTGTTGAGTCATCTAATATTAATATTTTTGGTTTCTTAAGTAGTGCTCTTGCGATACATAATCTTTGTTTTTGTCCTCCTGATACGTTATTTCCACCTTGTTCTATATAGGTATCATATTTATCCGGGAAGGTTTGTATAAACTCATCTGCTTGTGCAAGCTTACATGCTTTTATCATTTCTTCATCTGTTGCATCAGGATTTCCCCAACG
>DGSM01000072.1:13767-19400 GCA_002393975.1 Clostridiales bacterium UBA4362 | reverse complement strand
AAATATAATAAATATATGGAGAAGGGGACTCTTTTACAAATCCGAAATTCTTTTTCATCCTCTGGTACATAACACTCTATGATTTCACCATTTCTTCCTTTTTTATTTCTTTTTCTAGTTGGTATTCTAGATATTGTAAAAGATTGAACTGGCTTCTTTCCAGACTTGGTGCGAAAACTAAGTGGTGTGTCAAAAACAGTCTCAGTAGCGAATCTTTCAAAGCTTTTATCCTTTAGCAAATAAACTTCTCTTTGCCTTTTAAGGTCGTCCACACTTAGCATTTTTGTTCCATCTTTGCAAAAAACTTTTCTTAAAAATTCTTCTACAATTTCTGGTGCTAAATCTCCTTTTTCTTTTGCAGCCTTTAACTTTTGAATTTCCGCTTCTCTTTTTTCAGTTTCTAATTTTAATTGTCTCTCTTCTTTTACTTTTTGTTCCACTTCACTTGCAGTTAATGCCATATCTCCCAAAGCTGTTTCTAAAAATTGTTTTGTTGGAACTTCTTGCTTTCTTGCAAAAGAACCCATATATATACTTTCTTGAATCTTATCTCGACCAAATCCATCAGGTTCAATATCATACACTTGATTATTGCTATCATAGCCCAAATACTTTGTGAAGATATGAATACCTACATAACCTTCAGGGGTTGCCTTATATTCTATTTTATAAGGTAACGCAATTGCTCTATCTAAGGTACTACTTTGACGCTCACGATCAGTATAATACAAACAATCTCCTAATCTTCTACCTCTTGTTCCTGTCTTATCCTTTTTGTTTTCTGTTAAATCTAAATGGTTTATATGATATCTACCTTCTGACATATTTCTAGGACTTATTTTTTCTCTATTTGGTGATGTATAATTTGGTAGAGGTGTAATTTTTGCTTCAGTATAATTTAGCCTTTCGATTATATTTGTTTGTATACATCTGCCTAACAAACCCGGTTTAAAACTACCATTTCTTCCTACTATATGAAAGCATTCAGCTAGGTGTTTTTCCACTCCTTCCATATCCCCTTTTAATGGTTGATTTCTGTCAGGATTTATTGATACATTTCCATCATCTCCAATAATTAAACCATAATATTTTTCAACAAACTCTTTTTCAATAGGATTTAAAGAAACATTTTTTAACAAGTCTTTTATAAGTTTTTCACTTTTTCCTTCAGCAATCATTTCACAAATTTTGTCTGTTGGTTCATATTTTCTACCTCCAAACATGCTCATATCATATCCTGTCATAATATCTACAAGTAATGGATGAATTTCATGATAACTATCAGCTGGTAATTCTCCTTCATATATTACCTCATTATCTGCCTCTGTGCCATATATCGCCATGTCTCTTACATCGGTTCTCTCAGCATCACATTCAGCAGCAGGAGAATAATGTATTCTACTTTCATCTAACTTATCTAAATCAACCATTATAATAATAGAATCTCTTTTCGTTAATTTAGATCCAGGTAAGGTTCCATATTTTATATCTGCTACTCCAATGCTATCTGTCATTGCAATAAATTTACTTCTAAGTCTTCCATTTTTTACAAAATTTCGAATAGAGTATCTTGTATCATTAGGGTTTTTTGCAACAATAGACAATTTTTCACTACTACTATTTAATCTAGCAATATCTTCTTCGTTTAAAGCCCTAAAAACATATCTTGCCATTAGTTTACCTCCCCCATATGAAAGAATGTTTTTATCTTATTAATAATCTTTTTAACAAATGAATCTTTAGTTTCTACAATAGCAACATTTTCAAGAGGTTTGTCTACCTCTTCAATATGTATATTCTCATTGCTTTTTATAACAGATGCCTTTTTCTTAGTTTCATTTGATTGAAGTCTATTCTCTACATTACTTTTTTCTTCAGGGGTAGCTATATATTCTTTATATAGATTTACGAAAATTGCATATGCACCACGAGAAATATTTTGAGATGCTAAATCAATATTTGGATTTATTTTGAATTTATAATTTCTATCTTTATATTTTTCATATAATTGAATTTTTTCTTTTGGAATTTTCAAAAAGTCCTCTCTTGGTATTAATTTTAACATTTCTAAAACTTCAACATATTCCCTTGTCATTGCAACTGTTAAATTATCCATAATTATCCCTTTCTAACATAATAGGTATATCATAGTGAAACAACTTTTGGTTTAATATCAATCTTTTCTTAACAATAATGAAAACTTCTTCAACTTGCTGTAACATTACAAATCATGATATAATTAGACTATGGTACATATAAATATAGTTTGTATAGGAAAAATTAAAGAAAAATATTTAAAAGATGCAATAGATGAATATTCTAAAAGACTATCTAAATATTGCATTTTAAATATCATAGAATTAAGTGATGAGGTTATTCCAAATAACGCAAGCTTAGCAGATGAACAAAAAATAATAGAGCAAGAATCAACTAAGCTTTCTAATGCTTTGCCTAAAGGATGCAACATCCTACTAGATTTACAAGGCAAAGAATATACTTCCGTTGACTTTGCTCAAAAAATTGATAGTTTGCAATTAGCTAATAGTACTCTAAACTTTATAATTGGTGGCTCGCTTGGAACAAGTGATTCTTTAAGATCAATATGCCAAGAAAGAATTTGTTTTTCTAAAATGACCTTTCCTCACCAATTAATAAGAGTATTCTTATTAGAACAAATATATCGTTCATTCAAAATCAATAATAATGAAAAATATCATAAATAAGATTAGTGGAGATTACCTTAATCCAAGTTTTAGATAAAGTAGGGGCACTTATTTGTTTTATTCATATTTATATTTTACGGGAATATATTAACCGATCTAAATACTAAGGATTTAAAAAATTGAAAAATATGTGAAATAATAAATTTTAAAAATTTAGGAGCTTCGCCACGGATCAATGGCAAAATAGAAAAGTAATCTCCACATTAGATATTTTATTTAAGGAATATAATATTTTATTAAATAATTAGAAATTATTTTTATTATTATTTTCCTAACAATAAAATATATGATAAAAAATAAAATGATTATCATGGTCTTATGATAACCCCAAAGTATTGCCATGTCAAGTAAAACCGTTCGCCATTATTCTACAAAAATCGACATTTTTTTATTTTATTTTTATTTAAATTTTATTTAATTTTATTTTAATTATATTCCTATTTTTTATATCAAAAATTTACAAATGTTTTTATATATTATATATAAAAAGCCAAGCTTTATAGCTTGGCTTTTCCACTTTTTTTATACAAAATGTTGATATATTTCGTTCTTATTTACTCCCCTATCTTTTGCAATTCTTTTTATTATTTCCTTTTTTTCTAATCCTTCATTTTTATAAAAGTTATAATGTTCTTCTAAAGAAAGCTTATTCAATTCATTTTCTTTTTCAATCTTTATACCTTCAACTAAAACAACAAACTCTCCTTTTACATCTTTTATATCTTCAAAAGTTTTTATTACATCTGAAATCTTTCCTCTATAAAAAGATTCATGGATTTTAGTAAGTTCTTTCGCAATTGCGCATTTCCTGTCACCAAAAGTTTTAAGCATTTCAGCTAATGTTTCTTTTATTCTATGTGGAGCTTCGTAAAAAATTACAGTTTTTTGATCATTAACCATTTCCTCAAATTTAGCTCTTCTTAATTTATTATTTAATGGTAAAAATGCATAAAAGCTAAATTCATTGGTATCTAACCCAGATGCAATTAAAGCATTGACAAAAGCACATGCTCCTGGAATAGGAATAACTTTTATACCTTCTTCTATAGCAAGCTTTGTAACAGTTTCTCCTGGATCTGAAATTCCTGGAGTTCCAGCATCTGTACAAACAGCAATGTTTTTCCCTTCTAATAATTTTTCAATAAGCTTAGGTGCTACTGAATCTTCATTGTGTCTATGATAAGTAACTAAAGGTTTAGAAATTTCTAAATGATTTAGAAGTTTTAATGTTTGTCTATTATCTTCAGCTGCTATTAAATCAACTTCTTTTAATATATTGATTGCTCTTAAAGTAATATCCTCTAGATTACCTATAGGTGTAGCAACTAAATATAATATACCACTCATTTTATTCTCTATCCTCCTTATAATAAGTTAAAATTTCATCACTATATGATCCATCATCATTATAAATAATTAAAGGTCTTAGTATCTTTAAAAATGCATTTCCATTCTTTGTGGCTCTTATCAACACTAGCTTTGATTCAGAATCCTTTTTAGAATGGACAAATCTTATTTCTTTTGGTTCAAAATTTGATTTCTTTAAAGCTGAAAATAGCTCACTTAATCTTTCAGGTCTATAACACATATAGATTGAGCCAGTATCCTTCAAAATATATTTTGATATTTCACACCATTTATATATATCTGCTGTTGTTTCAAATCTAGCAATTTGTTTCATATCATTTTGACTATTAATTCCTGTTGATTCCTTCTTGTAAGGTGGATTTGTTATTATAACATCAAATTTTTCAGCATAAGCTTCTACCTTAATATCACTTATATCAACATTCTTAACTTCAATAACATTTTCTAATTTATTTAGTAAAACGCTTCTATTTGCCATTTCCGCAATGTTTTGCTGTTTTTCGAAAGCAATTATTTTTTTAGGATTTACCTTTTTAGCTAAAAGAAGACTTAGTACTCCATTACCGGTTCCTAAATCAGCAATTATTTTATTTGGTTTTATAAATTGGTACGCAAAATGAGCCAAGATAACACTATCGATTCCAAAACAGAATCCATCAGTCTCTTGGATAATCTTTAATCCTCCAAATTGCAAATCATCAATTCTTTCCATATTTTTGATTATATCAAAAAAGCCTTAAAACTTCAATAATCATAGCTTTTTAATTGACAAAACTGGCTTTTTGTAATAGTATTTGAATGATAAATATGGAGGTATTTTCAATGAGCAAAAAGACTAAGAAAACTTCAACAACAAAAAAATCAAATGAATATAAGAAACAACTACTTCATGTTGGATTAGATGTAGGTTCAACAACAGTTAAAATCGTTGTAATGGATATCGACTTAAATATAATTTTTGAAGACTATCAAAGACATTTCTCTGACACAAAAAATACAGTTTGCAATGTTCTTGAAGATCTTTCAAAAAAATATCCTGATGCAGAATTTACACTAGCATTAACAGGAAGTGGCGCAATGAGTGCATCACATTTTCTTGATGTCCCATTTATTCAAGAAGTTGTTAGTTGTAAAAGAGCTGTTGAAAAATATATTCCTCAAACAGATGTAGTAATAGAACTTGGTGGAGAAGATGCCAAAATTATTTATTTTGGAAAATCTATAGAACAAAGAATGAACGGAACTTGTGCCGGTGGAACTGGTGCATTTATTGATCAAATGGCATCACTTTTACATACAGATCCAGAAGGGTTAAATGAACTTGCAAAAGATTATAAAATCATTTACCCTATCGCTTCTCGTTGTGGAGTTTTCGCTAAAACCGATATTCAACCATTAATAAATGAAGGTGCCGCAAATAGTGATATAGCTGCTTCAATCTTTCAAGCAGTTGTTAATCAAACTATTTCTGGTCTTGCCTGTGGAAGACCAATTAGAGGCCATGTTGCTTTTTTAGGAGGACCTTTAAACTATCTTCCTGAA
>DGSM01000072.1:0-13614 GCA_002393975.1 Clostridiales bacterium UBA4362 | reverse complement strand
GTTAATAGTCATCCTTTCTCAAATGAAAAACTAAAAGCAAAAATATCAATGTTAAGAAGCTCTCACGATAATACATCAAAACCTCTAGCTCCATTATTTGTTACAGATATGGAGTATCAAGATTTCAAATTAAGACATGAAAAAAGCCAAGTGCCAAAGAAAGATTTTAAGAATTTCAAAGGCAATTGTTATGTTGGTATTGATGCAGGATCAACTACTACAAAAATAGTTGTAACTGATGATGAAGATAATTTATTATATAGCGCTTACGGAAGTAACGAAGGTAACCCTTTAAATATGGTTATGAAAGAATTAAAAGATTTATATGAAGTTCTTCCAAAAGATGCTCATATTAAATATAGTGGCGTTACAGGATATGGTGAAGCACTTATCAAAACTGCTCTTAATATAGATTTAGGAGAAATTGAAACCATTGCACACTATACAGCAGCTAAACGTTTTATGCCTGATGTTACTAGTATCGTTGATATTGGTGGCCAAGACATGAAATACATAAAAATAAAAGATGGTACAATCAATAACATTCTTTTAAACGAAGCTTGTTCTTCTGGTTGTGGTTCTTTTATAGAAACTTTTGCTAAATCACTTAATTTAACAATTGAACAATTTGTAAAAGAAGCTTTAGATGCACGTGAACCAGTTGATTTAGGTTCTAGATGTACCGTATTTATGAACTCAAAAATTAAACAAGCTCAAAAAGAAGGTTCAACTGTTGGAGATATTTCTGCTGGACTTTCATATTCGGTTATCAAAAATGCTCTTCAAAAAGTTATGAAAGTTAGAGATGTAAAAACATTAGGAGATAGAATTGTTGTTCAAGGTGGTACTTTCTACAATGATGCAGTATTAAGAGCTTTTGAACAAATCGTTGGACTAGAAGTAATACGTCCAGATATTGCAGGACTTATGGGTGCATATGGTGTTGCAATATTAGCTAGACAACAATATGAAATGGATACTGAATATAAAACAACTTTAGCTACTACAGAAGAAATTGATAATCTAAAAATTGAAACAAACCATGTACGTTGCCAAGGATGTGAAAACCATTGTTTACTTACAATTAGTAAATTTAGCAATGGCCAAAGACATATTTCTGGTAATCGTTGTGAAAAAGGTGCTGGCGTATCTACTGGTGCAAACCAATTGCCAAACCTTTATAAATATAAAAATGAAAGATTATTTGATTACTATAAGCCTCTTGATGAAAAAGAAGCGAAACGTGGAACCATCGGAATTCCTAGAGTTTTAAATATGTATGAAGATTATCCTTTCTGGTTTACTTTCTTAACCAAACTAGGATTTAGAGTAATAATCTCAGAAAAAACAACTAGTAAAACATATACAAAAGGTATGGAATCAATGCCAAGTGAGTCAGTTTGCTACCCTGCAAAACTTGCTCATGGACACATTATAGGATTACTAGATCAAGGTATTAAAACTATATTCTATCCTTGTGTTCCATATTCGAGAAAAGAATTTGAAACTGCAGATAACAAATACAATTGTCCAATCGTTATTTCTTATTCTGAGGTTTTGAAAAACAATATTGAAGAATTAAATGACCCAGATGTTACTTTCTTAAATCCATTCTTACCTTTTGATGCAAAGAAATTAGCAAATACAATTTATAATCTTCCTGAATTTGAACAATATCATTTCACTAAAAAAGAATTATTAGCTGCAGCTAAAGAAGCTGAAACCGAATATCAACATTTTAAAGATGATGTAAGATATGAAGGAAAAAGAGCTTTAGAATATATGGAAGAAAACAATCTACGTGGAATAGTTCTTGCAGGACGTCCATATCATGTTGATCCAGAAGTCAATCATGGTATAGATACATTAATAACATCTCTAGGACTTTGTGTCCTTTCAGAAGATTCTATTTCAGATCAATCTGAATTAGATAAACGTTTAAGAGTTGTTAATCAATGGGTTTACCATTCAAGATTATATGCTGCTGCTGACTTTGTTGGAAAACACGAAAATCTTGAATTAGTTCAGCTAAATTCATTTGGTTGTGGTGTTGATGCAGTAACAACAGATCAAGTAGATGAAATTTTGTCATCTTACGACAAAATGTATACTTTAATTAAAATTGATCAAGTAAACAATTTAGGAGCTGTTAGAATTAGAATCAGATCACTTCTTGCTTCTATGAATAAGAGAATTGATAGAAAGAAAAAGGGTAAAGATGCAGATGGTGACTATGAACTTCGTAGAAAAATATTCACCAAAGCAATGAGAAAAGATAAATATACTATTCTTTGTCCTCAAATGGCACCAATTCACTTTGAATTATTAGAAGTTGCAGTACAAAGTCTTGGCTATGATATACATGTACTAAAAGATTGTACTCCTGAAACTGTTGAAACAGGTTTAAAATATGTAAATAATGATGCTTGTTATCCTTCAATACTAGTTACAGGACAAATGATAGAAGCATTAGAATCAGGTAAATATGATCCTGAACATACAGCTTTAATCATGTCTCAAACAGGTGGAGGATGTAGAGCTACAAACTATATAGGATTTATCCGTAAGGCTCTAAGAGATGCTGGATATCCAAATGTTCCTGTTATTTCATTTAATATAGTTGGTATGGAAAAAATGCCAGGTTTCAAGATTAATTTAAAGCTTCTTGGAAAACTTGTAAGAGCTGCTTTATATGGTGATATACTTCAAAAAATGCTAACTAAAAATAGAGCATACGAAGTACATAAAGGTGAAACAAAAAAAGTATTTGATAAATGGATGGAGAAGTGCAAAAAAATAATTGTTTCTGGAAGCAGTAAAGAATTTAAAGCAAGCTTTAAACAAATAGTTGATGACTTTGAAAAAATTGAATTAGATACTTCTGTAGAAAGACCTAAAGTTGGTATTGTTGGAGAGGTATTAATAAAATATCATTCTTTTGGAAACAATTTCTTAGCAGATAAATTAGAAGCTGAAGGAGCTGAGGTATTCTTGCCAGACTTTGTTGGCTTTGCTAAATTTATTTGTACTCATAAAGTTACATTTAATAACTTGATTAAAGCAAATCCAATTCTTGGACCTTTAATGTATCAAGTAATTAAAATAATTGATAAATTAGAACAACCAGAAATTGATGCACTAAAAACATCAAAGAAAGGTTATCTAATACCTGATAATATTTTCGAACTAGAAGAAAATGTTGATGGAATACTTTCAATTGGAAATCAAACTGGTGAGGGTTGGTTTTTAACTGCTGAAATGGTACAATTAATTAAAAGTGGTGTAACAAATATTGCTTGTGTACAACCTTTTGCATGTTTGCCAAACCATGTTGTTGGTAAAGGAGTTATAAAAACAATTAGAGATAAATACCCTGAAGCTAATATTTCTGCTATCGATTATGACCCAGGTGCTAGTGAAGCAAACCAAACAAACAGAATGAAACTACTAATGGCTGTTGCCAAAGATAATTTAAGCAAAAAGGAAAATAGAGAGTGAGTTTATTCGAGCCAAAGGAATCTTACATAAGGATTTCTGACATAAGTTTAAAATATCTTAAAGAAACCCTTAAAATTAGAGGTTTAATATTCGACTTTGATGGTACTCTAATGAGAGATCACAAACTTTCTGGAAGTACAATCAATTTTATTAAGCGAGCTAAAGAAAATGGTTTTAAAATCAGCATTCTAAGTAACAATTTAGTATTAAATCATCAAGCTCTTGAAGAACTTGATATTCCAATTATTGATAAATTCGCATTAAAACCTCTTAAAAAGCCTTTTCTAGATATGGCAAAAAGAATGAAATTAGAACCAGAAAAAATTGCTGTTATTGGCAACAACAAATTAACTGACATATTTGGTGCTAATCGAGCAAAAATGTATTCTATTTTTATTCAAAACTTAAATTCTTTCTTCTTTAGAAGAAATGTAAAAAACAGGTTAAAACAACGTGGAATAAAACATATAGACTAAATTAGACTAAATAACTCATAATTATTTAAAATAAAAGGACCCTGAGATTTGATTTATCATCAAATTCAGGGTCCTTTTGTCAGTTCTTCTTGTCGTGCCAGTGTTCGATGTAGAGCTCAATTTGTTTTATCCGGTCTTTTTTCTTCTCAATGCTGTCAAGAATTTCTTCTTTCGAAGGAACTTCATCAGCATCTGAGAATACTTCATCGTAGGATTCGAGCATCCTTTCCCTTTCCTGAATCTCTCCAGGAAGATAAGGATAATCCTCTCGAGCGCTTCTGATGAATTCAATATGCCGCCGGCTTCCACCTCTAAGAAGGGAAATCTCGCATGCAATTTGAAAGTCCTCCTCAGAAATGTACCTCAGAATTGATGCCTTGATAATAACATCGTTCATCTCGATGGATGAAAGGCCCACTCTTACATGAACATTCGGGTCGGAAGCATTTTCAATATACGTCCGAACAACCTTGGTTGCATACTCTTTAGTGAGAGTATCTCGAATATTCTTACGCCTTGCGGGATACAGTTTGTTCATGAACCACTTGTCAGAGACAGTGGACTTTGCAAACTCGTCATAGTGCTTACACTGCTGGTAGTGCTCTTTCGTCTTGATGGCGGAGAGCATCTGGAAAGAAATCCAGTTATTGACCCCTGCAACATAAATGCACTTGTTGACTGCTCCAGGTGCAATGTCGAAGGCTTTCGCAACATCTTCCTGAGAGATTCCGGTATCTTCATAATAAGCTCTTACAACGCTGACTACGAATCTGACATCTTTTTGCCGTTCTTTGGTCAATCTAATCATAAATCATTACCTCCACTTTGCTCATACATCATGATCAAAAAACGTTCTTCGCCATTTTAATGGCTTGGAATTATCAAAAATCCCATATCTATATTTTACCACAAATTAACATAAAAGTAAATAAAGAAGCCAGGTTCCAAAGGAGCCTGGCTAGATACGAGAGCTGAGTCCAGCTCTAGATTGACACGTACATCTTCTCAAACGCAACAAAATCATTCTTGTTCAGCTCGACTCTTCCGAAGATAGAGTACAAAAGCTTCAGGATAGCGATAGCTCTGGCCTGCGTATTGTACGACTTGGCCGGGTTGAACTCGATATCAGTAAAAGCATCGTAAGATGCAAGCTGCTCGAGTTCTTCATCTGACAAATTCTTGAAGGCAGTCTTGATATAAATGTAATCATAGTATGGTTCACCTAAGCCCCATTTCTGATCCTCATCCACATCGTAAAAGCCGATAAATTTGCCGGATGTCTTGAGTCTAGGATCTGACTTAGCCTCTTTTGGAGACTTGAAGGCGATATCGCGGAACGGGCCGTCGTTATCAAAGACCTTCGAAGCCTGGTAGTAGCTTTCAAGCTTAATCCCTTCATCATAGATGAGAGAAAAAGCACTGAGCTTAACTCCCAGCGGATCATCAGACTTAGTGCTGACCTCCAGTGTTTTCATCGGAATGGCTGAATGCAAATTTCTTACATTCATCTTCTTCCGTGAAATATGAAGGCCGGGCACCCACTCAAAAGTCGCAAATCTTTCAACAACTTTCTGGTTCTTAATGAAGAAATATGGTCTGGTTGCCATAAGTGGCACCTCCTTTTCTATGCAAACTCTCATGTACGTGTCTAAAACCATATCCAATTGATATTATACCATATTTTCCCATTATAATCAACAAAATAGAGGCAAGCCTAAACTTACCTCTACTCCCCATTTTCTCTATTCTTTACTATTCTTCAACTTTATTTTCAGTTTCTTCTGAAATTTCGTTGTTTTCAACTTTTTCTGTGTTCTCTTCTACATTTGTTTCTTCACCATTATCTTCTTTTGCTTTTTCGCTTTCAATTTTTTTGGCTTCTTCATGATTCTGTATACGTTTTTGATTTGTTTCAAAATCTTGAATAGCAGAATCATAAGAATATGTTTTTAGTGATTCATCTATTTCTTTCTTTAATTCTAATTCAATTCCTAAAATTCCAGCAGTAATAATAATCATTATGATAACCATAAATAGAAGTACTTTTGTAGCAACAAGTCTATCTTTATCTTCTTTTCTTCTACCATAAGGATTTTTTCTTCTTTCAACCCAATCATTCTCTCCTAGAGGATGCTCTTCTTTATTTGCTGGTTCTTCAACTTTATTCTCTACAGTTTTTTCAACTTTTGAATCGCTATCTCCAAAAAGATCATTTAATTCATTTATATTATCATCAGTCATCATTGGTATATCTCCCCTTTTTATTAGATAATTCTATTCTATCATTAGAATATCTTTATTAATAATCTTTAAGCAACTTTTTAACAATAATGTAATTAAGTTGACATTTTATTGAAATTGTTTTATACTAATAATTATATTAACAATTTTTGTTAATTATTGCGTTTGTACAGTACAAAGCAGATTGAAGTCACTTAATAGAGAGTAAGGGTCGTAGGCTGGAAGCCCTTAAAGGTCAACCAATCATGTGAAACACACTGGAGCAATTTTTTAGAAAGTGGAAAATCTTTATTTGTAAAGATTTTTAAGCAAGGTGGTACCGCGGATATATATATTCGTCCCTGCATTTAGCAGAGGGCGATTTTTTTGACCCTCTCTAAACAAAAAAATCAGGCTGATTCTTTTAGATATTTTAGTTTCAGCTTTTAGGAGGTACAAAATGAAAATGTCAAAAATTTATAGGACCGCGACTTGCGGTGAAATTCGCCCGAAAGATGTGGGCAAAAAAGTTAGAATTGCAGGATTTGTCCAAACAATTCGTGATTTAGGAGGTTTAGTATTCTTAGACATTAGAGACATGTATGGAATTACTCAAGTAGTCACTTCTAGTGAAGAACAAGATGTAGACTTTGCATCACATATTCCTATTGAATCTAGTGTTACTGTTTATGGAACAGTTAGATTAAGAGATGAAGAGACCATAAACACTAAGATTGAAACTGGACTAGTTGAAATTAGAATTGAAGAAATCGAAGTTCTTGGAAAAAGAACTAAAATGCTTCCTTTCTCTATCAATCCAGAAACAGAAGAACAAGTAAGAGAAGACTTAAGATTGAAATACAGATATCTTGATATTAGAAACGATAAAGTTCGAGATACTCTAATATTAAGAAGTCAAATCATTCAATACTTAAGGCAATTGATGATTAAGCAAGGATTTTTAGAAGTTCAAACTCCTATTCTTACCTCTTCATCGCCGGAAGGAGCTAGAGATTATCTTGTTCCATCAAGGCTACATCCTGGAAAGTTTTATGCTCTTCCACAAGCACCACAACAATTTAAACAATTATTAATGATAGCGGGAATAGATAAATACTTTCAAATAGCTCCTTGTTTTAGAGATGAAGATGCAAGAGCAGATAGAGCTCCTGGCGAGTTTTATCAATTAGACTTAGAAATGAGCTATGCAACGCAAGATACTATATTTAGTGTAGTTGAGCCAGTTATTTATAAGACTTTTAAAAAGTTTTCTACAAAACAAATTTCTAAGCCTCCATTTAGAAAAATAAAATATAAAGACGCGATGCTTAAATATGGTTCTGACAAACCAGATTTAAGAAACCCTCTTGAAATTGTAGATGTTACTGATGTTTTTGAAAAAGTTGATTTAAAAGCTTTCAAAGATATGCAAGTTAGAATTATCTCTACTCATGATGTAGCAGATCAACCAAGAAGCTTTTTCGAAGGAATGACAAGCTTCGCTATAGATGATTTAAAAGCTAAAGGTTTGGCATGGCTAAGAATAATGGAAGATGGTTCTCTCCAAGGACCAATTGCAAAATTTATTCCTGATGCTGCAAAGGATGAGATGTTACGAAGAACATCTTCAAAAGTTGGAGATTGCCTATTCTTTATAGCTGAAGTTCCAAAAGTTGTAGATAAATTAGCTGGAGCTATAAGGCAAGAACTTGGAAAAAGATTAGGATTAATTGATCAAGACCGCTTTGAATTTTGTTGGATTGTTGATTTTCCAATGTTTGAAAAAGATGAACATGATAAGATTCAATTTGGTCACAACCCATTTTCTATGCCTCAAGGAGGACTTGAAGCCTTAAAAAAGGAGGATCCTCTTGAAGTACTTGCTTATCAATATGATTTAGTTTGCAATGGTATAGAACTTTCTTCAGGTGCAGTTAGAAACCATTCTATCGATATAATGCTAAAAGCTTTTGAAATAGCAGGTTACACTGAGGAAGAAGTAAAAACAAAATTTGGAGCATTATATGAAGCATTTCAGTTTGGTGCTCCCCCACACGCAGGTATTGCTCCTGGTATTGATCGTATGATTATGCTTTTAGCTGGAACAGATAACATCCGTGATGTAATAGCCTTTCCTCTAAACAGTAAGGCTGAAGATGTTATGATGGGAGCTCCAAGTATTGTAAAAAGAGGCTTACTAAGAGATATTCATATTGAAACTATAAAGTAGTTAACTACTAAAATTTTACATTTAGTTTACAATAGTGCATTTTTGTTGGACTTGACTAAGAATTATTGTATAATCAATTTGTATATTAGTTTATAGGAGTTAGCAATGGAATTAGTAAGAAACGTTTTCTTTAACACAGACAAGTTAATACGCGATGAAACGGTTAAAATTTCATATACTGGTGAGTTATATCAAAGAGATTGCCAAACAGCTTACTTACACTTTACTTTTGGTAATGATTGGACTCAAAAAATCGATTTGCCTATGAAGAGAACTTCTTTAGGTTTTCAAACCGAAATTACAATTCCAGCAGATGCTGAGTCACTTGATTTAGCTTTTAGAGATGATCAAGGAAATTGGGACAACAATAATAAGCAAAACTACTCATTCCAAATAAGTCCTAGACCTTTCGCTTTAATGGTAATAGATCAACAAGATATGGTATTTGAAAAACCTGTAAGCGGTGTACAAAAGTTCTTTAGAAAAGTCATAATGAATATTAAGCGTACAGCTAAATTCTTACCAAGAGTTCTTGGATTTGGTTATGATTCAGAAAAAGATTCAAGTTTCTAATAGAAATATTCGTCTTTTTTAATAAAAAAGATAAAGTACCGTTCTTAAGCGGTACTTTTAGTTTATTTTTTTCTTGAATTTGGTTGACAAAATGAATTATCTGTTGTAAAATATTTCATGTTGACACAACAACAAAACCATATGAGTCATTAGCTCAGTTGGTAGAGCACTTGACTTTTAATCAAGTTGTCCGGGGTTCGATTCCCCGATGGCTCACCATTTTCTTTTTTAAGAAAATATGGCCCCGTGGTCAAGAGGTTAAGACATCGCCCTTTCACGGCGGAGACATGGGTTCAATTCCCGTCGGGGTCACCATCATATGCCACTTTAGCTCAGTTGGTAGAGCAACTGACCTGTAATCAGTAGGTCACCCGTTCGAATCGAGTAAGTGGCTCCATAAAAGTCTTTAAACTATAGTTTGTCTACTGTTTATAGACTTTTTTATTTTGCTTTTTTTATAGTTATGATATAATGCCACTAGCCAAGGAGGTATTTTTTATGGAAAAATCAGATAAAAAAATTGCCATTGTTACTGGCGGCGCCAAGGGTATTGGAAAAGCTATAGTTCAATTATTATCTAAAAATGGTTATATAGTAATTTTAGATTATAGGCATACTGTACCAAAAAAAGAAGATTTTAATGAAAATGTTGACTTATTCCAAGCAGATGTTTCCGTTAACAATAATTGTTTAAAAGTTGTTGATCATGCAATAGGTAAATATGGACATATAGATTTATTAGTAAATAATGCAGGTGTAGATGAAATTAAGCCTTTCACCGATTATACTGATGATGAATTTGATTATATTGTAAAAAATAATTTATATTCTGCTTTTTTCATGTCTCGCGCTGTTGCTAAACCAATGATTAGTCAAAAGTCTGGTCACATCATAAATATCTCATCTATTTGGGGCATCACTGGTGCTTCATGTGAAGTTCCATATTCTATGACTAAGGCTGCAATTGATGGTCTAACTAAGTCCTTAGCAAAAGAATTAGGACCATCAAATATTAGAGTTAATAGTATCGCTCCTGGAATTATTAATACTGATATGAATAAAGACTTATCAGATGATGATTTAGTTAGTATAAAAAACGAAATTCCTTTAGAAAAAATTGGTTCACCTAAAGATGTAGCAAACTTAGTCCTTGCTATTGATAAGAATAATTATATTACAGGTCAAGTAATTCAAATTAATGGTGGATGGTATATATAAAAAAAGAGACTTGCAAGTAATTCTTGCAAGTCTTTTTTAATCTTTCTTTTCTTCTTTTTTATTATCTTTATTAAGTTCTTCTAGAACATCTTCTACATCTATTCCATGCACTTGGCAAGCTTCTTCAAGTGTTTCGTCAGTAGCTGCCCAGCAGCCTATGCAATGCATTCCTGTTGCTAATAAAACATCTATCTTGTCTGGATCTTGTTCTAATATTTCATTAATGGTCATGTCTTTATTAAATTTTGCCATTTCTTCTCTCCCCTTTGTCGAATTTTGTCACACGAATTATACCACATTTGTATCGATAAGTATAGACTCTTTTACATCGAGCCTATATAATCAATTTCACAAATTCAAATTAAGGATGTGATACATATGACATTAGTTAATTTTTTCTTTCTTGTATTCTTAGCTAACCTTGTGTTTAGCATAGTATATGTCTATTCATTTTTTCAGGTTTTAGTGTCTCCTAATATGCAAGGTGCTAAGTTAAAATTAAGACTCAAGAATTCTAGTGATGCTAAACATGATTAATGTTATTTCTTCTATTTTTGCTATTTTAATAACTTTTTTATATTACTTGTTATTTAGGCCAATTTTTAATTCATCTTATAATCTTAACTCTAACATAAAAATTTTTAATCTATTTTTACAAAATCCAGAACTATTTTTTAAAATAAAAATAAGCTTCTTAATTCTTTCTTTTTTTTGTATCTTTTATCCTTTTCAAAAAAATATATTCTTTTTTTAAAGTCTCCTCGAATGAAGAATCTCAAGCAGACAATAATAGCTTTTCTTTGTTTGTAGGAAAATCCTTATCAGGTGAAAAAGTATATATTCCGGAGAAAAGCTTATATCAAAATATTCTAATTACTGGTTCTATTGGTTGTGGTAAGACAAGTTCTGCTATGTATCCTTTTACCAGGCAATTACTGTCTATGAAACAAAAACCTGGCTTTCTAATTCTAGATGTTAAAGGAAACTATTATTCTCAAGTTATTAATTTTACTAATGATTGTTTTAGAGCAAATGATTTAATTGTTATAGAACTTAATGGAAAATATAAGTATAACCCTTTGGATAAACCCTTTTTAAGTAGTTCAATTATAGCTAATAGATTAAAGTCTATTTTACTTTTATTTTCTCCTAATAATAGTGAATCCTACTGGCTTGATGTTGCAGAACAGGTTATTGAAAGTTCAATAACAATTATAAGAGCCTATAACAAAAATTTTGTTAATTTTATTGAACTTCACAAGATTATTATTGATCAAGATTACTTTTCTTCCAAACTCAAGGAAATAAGAGATGCTTTTATTTTAAATTCTTTTTCTAAATCTGAAATATACAACATTTCTAATGCTATTTCTTATTTAAAAAACAACTATTATTCATTAGATTCAAGAACTTTTAATATTCTTAAATCTGATATTACTAGAATAACAAATCCTTTTATTTCAGATTATGAAGTTAGACAAACATTTTGTCCAGCTAAAGAAGATGAAAACTTCTATGGTTTTGATGAAGTAATCAAAGACGGTAAAATTGTAGTTCTAAATATGAATATAGCTAAATATAGAAATGTGTCAAAAATAATTGCTGCATACTTAAAGCTTGACTTTCAAACAGATGTGCTAAAACAATTGTCTGACAAAAAAGATATTATTAGACCAATGTGCTTTATTTCTGATGAGTATCAAGAATATGTAACTAGCAATGATGCTGAATTCTATGCTCAAAGTAGAGAATCAAAATGTATTAATATAGTAGCCACTCAAAGTTATACTTCTTTACTCAATACGTTGAACAATCAAAATGCAGTTAAAGTAATCGTTCAAAATTTAGTAAATAAATTATGGTTTAGATGTGATGATATTTTTACTATTGAAGATATACAAAAGCAAATAGGTAAAGAAGAAAAGACAAAAACTTCAACTACTTATAGTGAAAATGCTAAGCATAGCGACTATAATTTCTTTACCAAAAGTTTTGTATCTATAGATAGTAACTTATCTGAAAGTATTAACTCTTATTCTCAATTTGAATTTATTTATGATTATAACTTTTTTACTCAAAATCTAGAAACTTTCTCCTGCGTAGGATTCCTTTCGGATGGTTCAAAAATAATGAAACCGCAGAAGCTTTCTATGATCCCTTATTTTAAGTGAAAGGAGGTTGATTTTTGAAAAAGCAAAAATTTTTATTTTTCCTTCTTGTTATTTTATTCCTAGTTATTATCTTGATATCGACTTCTAATAGTTATTCTCTTGCTTCAACTCCAAAGTTTGTAAATAAATTGCAAAAAGCTTTCGAAGACATTGAAAGTTGGTTTATGAAACTAGCTACTCCTGCGGCTGCAGTAGCTGTAGGCGTTGGTTTATTCATGAAAAAGTTTAGTTTTGGCGATGAAGAAAGAATTAGAATGTCAAAAAAGATAATACGTGGTACTTTAATTTCTTATGCCTTATTACTAATGATAGATTTAATTTTATCAGCAATTGAGTCAATAGTTTCTTAAAGGAGGTATTTTGAATACACAAGTAAATCAAGACGAAGTGGTTAATTTAATTATCAACACTATAAACACTATTTTTTCAAACCTTTTATCTTCAATTGATACAAAAATATATACTGATTTAGATAATATAGTTTTTATCAATAAAGATTTAGTTTCAAATTCTTTCTTTCAAAACATCTTAGGCTCTCATGGTTTAATATATTTAGCCGATAGCTTTCTAATAGGATTTACACTATACTATGTTTTTAAACTATATTATGCCAATTTCAATGAAGTTCAAATTGAAAAGCCATACCAATTTTTATTTAAGATGTTTTTCTTTGTTCTAGTTATCCACTTTTCTTACTTTATTTGTGAACAAATACTGAATTTAAACTATTTAGTTTCTTCATCTATTAAAGAAATCTGTTCCAATATTTCTAATGAGGATGTTTGTTTTACAAGTTTAATTCGTAATATTAATAACAATGCTTCTTTAGAAGAAATCTCTTTTGATCTATTTTCAATTCAAGGTATTGTTCAAAGTATTACTACAACTGGACTTTTTGGTTTAATGCTTTCTTATTCAGTTAGATACATTTTAGTTCAATTTTTTATAATGTGTTCTCCTTTGGCTTTTCTATGCCTTATAAATAATTCCACATCGTGGATTTTTAAAAATTGGTCTAAATGTTTCTTTTCTTTAATAGTTCTACAATGTTTCATTCCTTTAATATTAGTAATTTGTTTTATTACTGATGATTCAAATAATTTTCTTTCTGTAGCATCAATTTATGCTTTAACTAAAATTAATCATTATGTTAGAGAAATTTTTG
This sequence comes from Clostridiales bacterium UBA4362, assembly GCA_002393975.1. GTDB lineage: Bacteria > Bacillota > Clostridia > TANB77 > CAG-508 > CAG-793. Next base: position 63 of record DGSM01000072.1, on the reverse strand, counting down.
GTGGCCTAAATCTTGAGGTTTCTAATAACATGTCTGGATTAATAAATTCTTTTAAGAGGTGAT
>DGSM01000079.1 GCA_002393975.1 Clostridiales bacterium UBA4362 | reverse complement strand
CATTTGAGAAGAGAAATTCAAATGTATTATCGTTCGTCGAGGCGTAGCGCAGTTGGTAGCGCGCGTGGTTTGGGACCATGAGGTCGCAGGTTCGATCCCTGTCGCCTCGACCATATTAAAAGTCTTGTAGTGGATTGATCACCCATACAAGACTTTTATTTTTTTGCATTACAATTTATTTTTAATCTATAATTACGAATCCCCTAAAATTTCTTTTTTCTTTGCTTCATATTCTTCTGCAGATATTATATTGTTTTGTTTCATTTCTTCTATTTCTTTTATTTTCTTTAATTTTTTTCTGTTAGTTCTATCTTTTTTTCTGTTAGCTCTAACTTTACTAGAATCTTTAATCAATGACAATATCAATGGAAATACCAATAGTAATATGATAATTATTATACTTATAATAATATTTCCTGGCATGATTTTATCAAATTTATATTTCCTTGCCTCTTCTATTGCTTTATTAGTGTATGGATATGGAACTTCCTTATCTATTCTAGTAATAATATCTTGCCTAGAAAGAGCTATACCATCCTCATATATTTTTTCATGACTTGAGAACTCAAAAAAGTAAAAACCTATATCTTTATATTCTTTTGTGTCTCCAATTCGTAAAGTATTAGAATATTGAGTGCCGAATCTAGTCTCTCTTGTAGTTCCATATAATACATAATAACCATGACCATCTCCAAAATAATGAAGATAACCAACACGAAAACCAATTATTATTACTATTATTATTAAAACATAGTAAATTATACTTTTCTTAGTAAATATTTTTTTCTTCATTAACTTATCTCCTATAACATACTACTAAATATTATATATCAGTATTCTTTATAAAACAAGAATTCTCATCAGTTCCTTAGACAAATGTAAATAGGTTTGATGTTTGATTTCCACTTATTATTTTTCTTTTATTTATCATAATTTTCAGGAGTTTTACCTGTCGCATAACAGTAATTTCGATAGCAATTTCTACACATATTTGTTCTATTTATATATCTTTTATTTGTATCATCACTAAATTTTCTATCACAAGATTTGCATTCATATTCATTATCATTTATATATTTTTTCTTTTCTTCTTCAATTTCTTCTTCTGATTTTGGAACTCTAACACGATTATTATAAACTCTTGTTATCTGTAATTCATATGTTTTTGGGTCCAAAAATATTACTTTTAATCTATTTTTTGTATAATAGCCATCAATACTATAACCATTAATTAAATCATCTGCATTCCATGATGCTCCTTCTTCCCCCTGATAAATAACTTGTAATGAAACAACATAGACAGTTCCTGAACTATTTCTTGACTTTTTTATATTAGTAATCTTATATTCCAACTCTCCATTAACATTTTTACTATCTAACTCTTCCTTCATTTTTGCCAAATTATTATCTAATACTACTGTTATTTCATTTTCCACTTCTCTTATTTTTTGTTTATCACTAATTATTTTTAAAACAGTCAAAGCAATGATAAATAATACTACTATGCAAAGAATTATTTTTAATTTACTTTTCATATCTTCTCCTCCGTTTTCTTACCTTTAATTAATTTATACTTATTTTTATGCGTTATCAATATGATTTTCTGATTTTTAGTATTTTGGTATAGAAGAATACTATTTTTATTGCGTTCAATACTTAAAATCAATAAAAAAATATATTATTTTTATTGAAAAAAGCCTTTTCCATTCATATAATAATTTATGAATTAGGAGATTAAATTATGAAACATAAAATAGGCGAAACACATTCTTGTAGCAAATGTGGAACAGTACTAGAATCCTATACTTATTGGGGCAATGCTCTTTTATTAAGATTGCCAATTGGCGAAGAAGTTATAGAATGTCCACGCTGCCATCAAAAATATCGTGGAAATAAAATTGAATTTTTTCATATAGATAAAAAATTATTCTACGAAGAATTGATTTTGTATTCTATAGCCTGGATTATCCCATTTTTATTAATATCTGGATTAATTTGTGACTGGATTGGATTAGATGATAATATTAGTTTTTGTATAGTTCTATTTTTTGTATTTGTAATCTTTATGATTGTTTTTAAGATTAAATGGGAAAATGCCATAGCCCAATCAAAACTAAGGATAAATAATAAAGAATATCTTGCTGACTTATTAAATCTAAATTTAATAACGGAAGAACAGATAACAGAGTATTATAAACAAGATATTATTACTAAAGAAGTCTATGATGAAGTAATTACTAAAAAACACCAAAAAGTCAAAGAATTACTTGAAGAATTAGAAAAAATGAATAAAAAAAAGAGTGAAGAAATTAATAAAACCAAAAAGAAAGTTGATGAAAACTTGATGAAACAAATAAAAATAAAGAATAGTAAAAAGAAACATTGTACGGAATGCGGTGCAGAAATTGAAAGTAGTTGGAAATTCTGCAAAGAATGTGGTAATAAACTAAATTAAAAATATATTCAAAAACAATTTGTGGCGATAATTTTTAGATTAATATTATTATTATTTGATTACTAATCTTATTAGAGATATAATTAAGTTGTAGCATATGTTGAACATTTTGCCCTTTAAGAATTTTTAGAGGGCAGGTTCGTCCTCTAAGTTCTTTGGGCTACCATAGAAAGATGAGGACAAGGCTATGAAGATTACTGTATCGGTTAGTGAAGTGCTCTCTAAAGATGTCAAAGAACGTTGCAATAAAAGTATTCCTAACTCTCGGGTGAGGATTTACAAAGCAACAAAAACTGATTCTACTTATAGCTGGTTAGACCGTGACAAAGCTCCGGCATTCAGAATAAGTGAGATCACAAACAAGGCGAAGCTCAAATCCATACTGACCAACATTGATTCAGTTGGATCCTTTGGGATGCCGAATTGGAACTCTGAACCGGATTGGTTGCACAGAGGGATCAAAAATCCTTTTCCATACCTCAAAGTTGTTTCTTCTTGTTTAGACATCATCTGGCATTACCATCACAATGTTCCTTGGGATTCAAGTTATTCCCGCTATGTTCCTAAGTATTTTGCAACTATTGATGACATGCCGAACTGCATTTTTATGCTTGATTAAAGTAATCAAAAATAAGGACGCTGATAGATTCTCTATCGGCGCCCTTATCATTTTAATCAATAAAGCTAATTTGATCATTCATAATAATCCAACTTTTTTGCTTTGCCTCTGTTATTTTATCTTCTGGTGTGCTTTCTCCAATTAAAAATGGAGAATTTGGATTATGAAGTTTATAGTTTTCTTGTACCAATGTTTTATTAAAATTAGCATAGCAATATTTACATAGGTGCATACAACTATTATAATCACCTATATCATTTCCCATTAAACAATTACATATAGGTTTTCCTTTATCTTCATCAGTTATAATTCTTTTTGATTGTCTACTTGGTGCTTTAAGATGATATCCTATTGCCTTTTCTACTATTTCTTGGCTCATGCAACCAGTAATATCAATTCCAACTTCTTTTAAGTTTGGATTCTCACAGCAACCATGTATTATCATATTATTTTCATTGCCAATTCTAACAAATTCTTTAGCAAGTTGCTTTTGTTCTTCATTATTAGGAGGTCTTATATCTGGTGCATTTCTTTTTACCTTTTCATATAGATCTAAAAAGCTAATAGTAACATCTTCTGTATACCCCTTTAAACTTTTAGCAAACATATCAAACATTTCTATATGTTTTTCTACTGAATACTCTTCATTAATAAGTATTGGATCATATCTTAGTGCTACTGCATTTTTCCCTATCTTATTTGATAAAATCTTAAAATCTTCAAGTACCTTTTCAAAGTCAGGTACATTTGGTTCTAGTTCTTTTCCATAAGGAGTAATAGTTACAAACCAAAACATGTTATATTTTTCTTTTAATTCATCTAAATACTTAAGCATTGGATGTGGATTTTTAGTGCAAAAAGCAAGGCAATCTACAACATCTGGAGATAAACTATACTTACTTACTTGTAATCTATAATATGGATTTCTAACATATACAAAACCATCATGAATTCTATTCATTAACCATTCTGAATAAAACGCCGGTATATCTGTTCTCATTCCGGTATTAATAATCATATTAATCTCTCCTATATGTTCTCCTATTTATCAAAATCTTTCACTAATAATATATAACACAAAAGCTTAACATCATACAATATTTGAATTAATCTAGATTTTATGATATAATAGTTTGGCAACATTAATAGCATTAATATGCTTCGACTGATTAGTAGAGGCATATGCCTTCTACTTTCAGTGCAACTATCAATCCTTTCGCACAAATTAGGAGGTAAAAATGATTAAAAGGATTGTGATACTGTTGTTAGCTCTTTGTACAAGTATTGTGGTAAAAAGTCACCAGATCATGAACGCAGACATGGCATTCACCTTGGTTGCCGGAATCGGCTTTCTCATTATGGCAGCATGGACATGTTTCCATTCTTCAATACCGGACGAAGAAAAGTTTCGGGTTTTCATGAAGTTTATTCCAGAGCCACTTGTTGTTTACATGTTTATCGGAGGAACAGCTTATGCCCTCTCGGCTGTAAGTGATTTGGATTTCTGGATGATATGCAGATTCGCTGCTATTTTCTATGTTATACTTGGAAACCATACCATAAGATACAAAAAGCAAATATTACCTGATGTAACACGTTACTTTGAATCAAGCATTGATGGATCTTCACGTAAAGAGTCTGCTACTTTCAGCAAGAATTTTGCGGCTACGCCTGAAGGAATGAAATCATTTGATGAGTTCCTTACAGAAATGAGCAATAGTACTTCAAAAGAAGATGCATCATTTGCAAAATTTCTTAAAGCATTACAGGATAATCCATCAATGAGTATTACCGAATTCGAGGAACACCTTAAGGAATTATTCGGTTAATAAAAAAAACTAAATATCGACAATCCCAAAAGGGGCACCCGCAAGGGTGTCCCTTTATTTTTTAATTTACTATAGATTTATGATTAATTAATTATTTAATTGATTGATTAAAACTCTTCCCTACATTTGATTTATGGGTTTCTTTGTATTATAATAATTGAACATCA
>DGSM01000080.1 GCA_002393975.1 Clostridiales bacterium UBA4362 | reverse complement strand
TCTGAAAAACAATTGGGAAAATTTGAAAAGAGTATGAAAAAAGCTACTTGTGCTATGGATGAAGGTTTGCCTCATTCTATTCCTAGAAAAGTATATGAATTCTTTAGTATTATATTAAATACTGCAATTAATCAACGAAAAGGATTTAGCAAGAAGGCTGCATATAAGTTTGCAAAATATACTAGTATGATACAAGAGCCTATTTTAGTTTTTGAGAATTATTTTGCATTTTATGATATTCCTATTCCTGAAATTGAACCTTTTGAAAAAAGTATATTATCACAAACAGCAGTTTTTTCTGTTGGTCAAGATCAAAAAAAAGAGGCTTCATTCGATATAATGAATGCTACTAGAAGATGCCCTAGAATGAAGCAAAGCTTACTAAAAAGAGTTACAGAAGGATTCATTAGAAGGGCCAAAGGACAAGATAGACAAAAAGATGAGAATTATAGTAATTTAGTAATTAGCTAAATAGATAGAGGAAAGGAGTTAAAATTATGGATACAGAAACTTTAAAAAAAGTTATTAATGCTAATGCCCCTACAAGGAAAAAATCTATAGAATTTTTGGCCATGTTATTTGATTATCACTATTATGATTTTACTGTTGACTCTAAAGAGGCAGCAAAAATGTATGGGAAACAAAGATTTTCGAAGCACCAACAAGAACTTGCAATGATAATATGTGAGAAACTATTAAAAAAGCCTAAATTAGCAAATGATCCTCAGTTGCTAAAAATGAAAGCACTATATGAGTCAGGAAAACGTGAAGAAGCACTAATTTGTTTTAGATCGATCGAGAAAACTCTTAAATATAAAGGGAAACAAGCTTTTGATGTAAGCCCTACTTTTACTTATTTTAGAAGCTATCTTTTATCTTCTGGTCTTCCTGAAATTCATAAAGATAATGTAAAATATCGATTATATCTAAATGTTGGACTTGAGGGAAGAGCAGAGTTTGCAAAAAAATATATGGAGACATGTGAGAAAAAAGGAATACCATATTATTTTAAAGTATTTGGAGGAAAAGACCAAACAGATACAATTGTTATCTATGTTGATACATTAGAACATCTAGCAGAGTCAGTTACTGCGATCGATGAAATATATAATGATCCTAAAAATTCAACACTAAGAATGCGCACAAATCCACCCTCACCTCATTTAACAAGAATCAATGAATTTGTTGGATATGGCTTTGAACCAAAAGTAAGTGAATCATATACTACACTTATTTTAAGTGCATCAAATAAAACTGCAGATAAAAAAAATGCATTAAAAGCAAAAATAGAAGGCGATTTTAAATTAGGAAGAAGATTTAGAAGCAAAACTGAGCCAGATATTATTCCGCCTAGTGTAGAAGAATTAAAAAAATTTCATACTTTAAAGCCAAAAGATAAATTGAAATTTTTCAGAAGGTATAAAGATTATATTTTTATGGCTTATGGTAAAGAAATAAAAGAATTATATACTACCATTGAACAAGAAATGATGAAAGATAGAAAATTTGCTCAACAAGATGTTGATGATAGTGGTGAAAGATAAATAAGTTATTTATTAGGAATTTAAATATATAGAGCACAACCTCCGTTTACATAAAATTGACGTATTGGGTTATACATGGTATAATGTGATTGTTTTACGATTAGTACTTTATACAAATCTAAACACATTTCTTTGTTTATACAATATTTATCATAATCAAGGAAAGAGATTCACAAGTTTTCGGTATGTAAATTGACAAACAAATGAAAGGAGTGCATCAGTATGGCAGTAACTTATGTATCTACAAAAATAACGCAGCACAAAGTGACTTTTGCAATAGATGAAAATAAAAATATTGATGTAGTATTAACTGACAACTATGGATGGAGTCTTACCATTCCGAATCGGAAGCATCTTACTATTCAAGAACTTATAGAGATGTGTTCACTTATCTATTCTGAAGGAATAATTGGATCTTCCGAAAGTATTACGGTTTACCTTGAAGGGCAAGAACCAATCTATGTGCGTGGAATCAATAGGATTAAAGAAACATTCATTGAATCCATAATTGTTGAGGTTTCGGATTCCACGAAAAGATAATAAACTGATGGCTAACTAACAAAAAATATCGAATAAAATTTGTGAAAAGGCGAGGAGGTAATCCTTGTCTTTTTTTATCGTAAATAAAATCACAAAATCTTTTGTAAATTTAATTTAATGCTGATGTAATTGAAAAATAGGGGCTTTATCGATATACTAAAATAGAATAATTGGAATTAATGGGGAAATAGTGTTGCAAACTTTTAAACTAAATGAAGAACTGAAAAAAGTATCCATATCTACAAAAAGAAGAACTATCTTTAAAAGAATTTGGTTCAGTTTTTCAAATGTTATTAGAAGAAGCTAAAAGAACAAAAGAAGTTAGAGACAGGGCATTAAAGCTTCGACAATAGTATGGTATTAAGTTCTAATTAAGGAGATATGCAAATGAAAAATAGAGATTTAAAATTTGAAGCGTTTTTAAGGTACAAGGATATATTTGATATAAATACAGTATATAACATAATAAAAGAAATGCCAGATGGTTGTGATGATGATATTATGCAATCTATAGTTGATGTTATAAAAGACTCTAGAAGAGAAGCTTTGCAAGAAATAAAAAAACTAAATCCATCAAAAGGTGAAATTAAAGATATTATAGAAAAAGGTGACAAACTTATAGAAAGATTCGAAAAATCGATTGATTCAAATAATAGTTCAAATGATATGGACAAAAAGTTTGACGATCTTTTTGAGGATAAATTAGAAAAAAGTAATAATGATTCTAAAGCAGGTCTTCCGGTAGTTACAGAAAAGAAGAGAAAAGTACATAATAGTGAAGTAAAGAAATGGCTTAAATATTATCAAAAATGGATTAGTGCAGATGATAGGGAATTTAAAGAAAAGGAAAAAGCATTTTATTCAGAAGATGATGTAGAAGATAATCTTTTTAAAACATTAATAGTTGACTCTGATGAAGCAATCATATTTGACGAAGTTAGAAAAAGTAGAGCTATAGGTAGAAAAGAGACAATAAGTACAATTAGAAATGTTTTGGAGAATTGTCATATTAATATACAAAAAAGAGAAATAACAAAAAGGTATTTAAATGATGAAAAAAATAGTATAAAAAAAGGGGAAAAATCTTATTGGTTCGATTATTGCTCAAATTTAATAACATGTTCAAATGAAGAACTTGCCACAAAGAGAAAAGAACTTGGACTAAATGAAGAAGGTGGAGTCATAGATACTTCAAAAGAAGTGTCAGAATATATTAAGATAGCAAGAGATATTTTCATAATACCAACATTTATTAGAGAAACGAAAATAGAAATTAGTGAAGAAGAATTAAATAAAATAGTAAATTATATATTAGAACTTGCAACTGTTGAGAAATTCAATGCGTGTGATGATATGGTCTCATATTGGTATAACTATGTAAAAGTATGGATATCTGAAAGTGAATTTAAATATGCTATAAAAAAGAACATGATAAATAGGTTTGAAACAAACTCGAAGATTGAAAAACAAGAAGAACACGATATATTCTTATATGTTATTGTTCCAATAAAAAAGGAGCAAGCTAGAATTAAAGAGAGGATAAAAGCTATATTAGAAGCTAGACCAAAAGATAAAGAAAGTGTTATTTCAAATACTTATACTGGAGAAATCATTTTTGAATATTCGAACACAATGTTTAATTCTGTTGAAATATTTGATAGAAAAAAAGATAATGTGATAATAACTGATGAGAAAAAACGTAACACATATACGCTAAGTGAAAATGGATTAATAGAATTAAAAAAGATATTAGCAAATCCATTAATATACAAAATGGGAGAAATAAAAAACATTGGAATGTTAGGAGGACAACATAGTTTTTTCATCTTTAGAGATGGAGAAAAAATGAAGACATTAGAGATAGAGAATTATAGTACTAGAAGAGAAAAGAATGTAAGATTTGTACATAGTATTTATAATAGTATTAAGAAATTATTAAAGAGAGAATTGAATATTAAATTAAAAGAATAATAGCTAAGCTGCCATTTCAAGTTAGAGATGGCAGTTTTTTTAAACAAATGCAACCAATTAAAAAATTATGGTAATAATAAAGTATAAGATAAGTTAAAAGGAGAATAATAGATTTGGATGCAAAAGATTTAAAAATACAAGAATACTTTAAAGATGGAGAGCTACAAGTTTTTCCAGGAGCAGTTACTGAACCTTGTTTACACTTTGAATTAAGAGAGAATGGGGTTCCTATAGATCCTATGGAATATCTAGATTTAATAGATTAAATTATTTGTAAAAGGAATTTAGTAATGCTATACTCCAAATAAATATAATAAAGCTTAAATGAGGATAATATGAAAGTACTTACAATTAAACAACCATGGGCATCTTTAATAATAGAGGGTTATAAAGAATATGAATTTAGATCATGGAAAATTAATTATCGTGGGAAGATTTTAATTCATGCAGGAATGAAATTAGAAAAAGATATGGCTGAAAGATTTAAAGAATACAATTTAGATTATACTTTAGGAGCAATAATTGGAGAAGCGGAATTGATTGATTGTATATTAGTTGATAAAGAGTTTAATGAAACCTTAAGGCAAATTAACCCTCTTGTATATGCAAAGAGTAATCATGTTGAAACTTATGCATGGAAGTTGGCTAATATAAAAAAATATGATGAGCCGATTTATATTAAAGGTAAATTAGGTTTGTGGAATTATGATGGTTAGAGAAAAATTTGTAAAAATTTCTAAAATCTGGTATAATGTTAATAACTCTAGGTTGAATTCATAAGGAGGGAATAGCAATGAGAATGACTAGAGAAGAAGCGCGGAACCTAGTAAGGACATCACCTTATCCGGAGACTCGGAATGGTCTGCACAAGTTTCATGAAGAAGTTTGGATTAATGGCCTGAATGGACAGCCCGATGAGGCTGGAGCAATCAAGCAGTTGAACAAGAATCTTCTGGAATATAAGCATGACCTCAAGGGTTTCTACTGTGAAAGTGGGCTGCATGCCGGTGTTTTCTCGGAGTATGATCCGATCAGAGGCTATGGCCCGGATCACATTACATGGAAATACTACATTCACTACGCACAGTACGCATGATTTTCCCGCACCGCACCCGTGTAATACGGGTGCGGTTTAACTATCTTTGTATAGTAGAAAAGAAGACTACCCGCAAAAAACGGGTAGTCTTTTTTACTTCAATTAATCAATGCAATTTCTTTTTCAATACTGCTATTGCAATTACATGCATTATCATAACAATGACATTTGTGATTACGATAGTATAGGTCCATACAGTTGCCGAGTGCATGAGAATTCTACAAATTCCACTAACACTTACAGCTGCTGCCATATACAAGGTCATTCTTAACCACATAAGTTTATCAGTGTTCTCTTTTTGAAAAAAAACGTACTTGATGAACCGAATAAGAAAAATTACCAGTACGATGTAAGCAAACACTAATGAAACATAAGACAGATAAAACAAAACTAACATTGATTTTCCCTCTACCTTTCGCTAACAATGTCTACGGGATATATGTTATCTAATTGCAGAGGAAGTTGATTCCTCTACTAATTAGTTAAAGCGGAATCAATTTCTACATGAAGCTTGTAAAAATTATATAATAAAGTATTTAAAAAGTTTAATTAGAATGCAATAAAAGAGAAATGAGAAAAATATTTCATTTTTTATACAAGGTTAATAATAAGGTAAGATAGATAATAAAAATAAAAAATTAATAATAATAAATAATAATAAATATAATATTAATACTAATAAAAAAGCCCTGACTGGATTTGCTCCAGTCAGGATGGAGGTTATAGTCTTCAAAGATCATTTGTATTGTGCTTGATGCCTGTAGGCATACCACTTACCATCTGTATCCTGGAAGACACCCTCATGTCCATCGTTACATACCCATCCATGCCGATGATTGTACTTCTTTTGAAACTCAGAAAGGTGTACTTTGGCAAGTTTGGGTGAGTGTTCTCCTTTTTGACTTATGATGGTTTGTTCCCAAACCTTCCGGAGATTACCATTCCCAAAGTTAGGATATGGATAAGCATACTGAAGTACTGTTACGTCATGCCGAGTGGTTACATTCAAGATTCTACCT
>DGSM01000087.1 GCA_002393975.1 Clostridiales bacterium UBA4362 | reverse complement strand
AATATTAAATACAAAGTGAATTTATTTAAATAAAAGAATAAAAAAGAATTAATAAAGAATTAATAAAGAATACAAATAAAAAGGTTAAGTTCTTAGAACTTAACCTTTTTTTGTGAATTTATTTAGAATAATACCAACTCTATGCACGATAGGAGTTGAATATTTATTTGCAATACTTTTTCCTAATGCCTTACCACCAACAGTTAAAGATGCGACTAAAGCACTTATTATAGATTGTATATTGATTGGCAATTCGAAGCTTTCACCAATTTTAATAGCAATTAAAGCACCTATTGCACCACTAAGTACTCCGCATATATCACCAATAACGTCGGCACAAAAGTTTGATACCTTTGGAGCATTGGTAATTAGATTTATTGATGTTTTAGATCCTTTAACTTTCTTAGTAGCCTTTGCATGGAATTCATCTATATGTGCTACAGTAACAGCAACAGCTATAATATCGAATAGAATACCAACAAATATTACTACTATTAATATAATGATTGCTGCTACTAAATTTAAATTTGATACGCCATTTGTTGAAATATAAGAGAATAGAAGAGATAAAACAAATGTAAGTATAGATACTTCAACAAACCATTTGAATGTAGAATTATTATTTTTGCCTTTGGATTCACTTTTTTTATTTTTCATTTTACCTTCCTTAAAAATAAAAAACGGTAATATATATTGCCGTTTTTATTTATAGTATTAAATTTTTATTATAAATAATAAAGAGTATGGCTAAAGTCTAAGTAAATTTTACGGTTTAGGTCTAGTTGAATTTCTCTATATTCTACTAAACATTACTGTTTAGCCGTTTCCATTTAAAGAATAAATCTAAAAAATAGACACCAGATCGCCACTTAAATCCGTACCTTAATCCTTAGACTTCAATGCTTTCTTGTTTTTAAGCAAGCACTCTAGAAGTTTTCCTTAACATACATTAACTTTTATTAGTCTTTTTTGCAACTATAGTTTCATGAATGTTAATAATTAAAAAAGCTATTAATATGTAATGACTTTTCTAATTATTGATATTTAAAAATTTGGCCGAACTTTTAAATATTTATTCAATCCCAGTATAATCACTCAAGACAGGCTACGCTATAAATTATTTATAGGTTTAACTTAAAATGTAAAAATTTAAGCCTCAACGAAAATAGGAAAGAACATATATGCCATTATATATTATCCTAAATTCTTTACTCCGTGTAAACACGCAAACTTGGCAGAAATGCGCATAAAGCACGAAACTTCATCGATTTGCCCTTTAATGGATTTTTAGCCCCATCCTCATAAAAATGTATGACTAGAATAATGTACCATCTAGCTATTATTATACCACATTTTGCAAAACAATGCAAATTTTGTATTGGTTTGTAATAGTAGTTTAATATTTTTAATTGTTATAAAATAGTAGAAAAAAATAGTTTTTAATATTATAATATAGAAGGGCTAAATTATGTCCTTCTTTTAATACTTTTTGGAGAGTTTAAGATGACAAATTTTTTGAATCTTTTAAATATGGATAACCCTTATACACGTTCAGCTGAAGATAATAAAAAAGATGAATGGATTGAGAGCAACTATAAAAATGTTATCCATCAAATACTAGGTGTCTTAAAAAATGATAAATCACCTGATGTTTTATTGAAAGATGATGAAGTTAAAAGACAAAATTGTGTTATTAATAAAAGACTGGAGAATGGATCTAGACTTTATTATATATGGCTAAGATATCTTTCAATTAGTGTTGCTAAAACTTTCTTAAAAGATGCAAACGCTAGAAAAGCATATTCTCAATTAAAAACAAATAATTCTGAAAAAGAAAATGATAGGACTGTTTATGAAGAAAAATATGTTTCTGATTTAGTGAAAGAATTTCAACTATTAATAAATAATGTTGAATATCAAGATATGTCTGAGCAAGATATAATAAAACCTTATTTGGAAAATTTTGGACAACTTTTAAAAGAAGCTGGCTATAAGGATGAGCAAATTGCAGTTTTTAAAAGATATATAGAAAACAGAATTGAAGCTGAATTAGATGTTAATTCACATCCTGAACTATGGAGAAAGACATTAACTACAGATTCTCCAAAAAAGAAAGAGACAAAAAAAGAAGTATTGCAAGACTCTGCTAAGGATGAACCAAAGAAAAGAGTTGAGCCTGCAATAATTCAAAAGAAAACATTTACCGGAAAAGAAATTCAAATACCTTCATTTATGAATCCTAAAAGAGATGCAATTCATAAGATTACAATAAATGATATGGAGTTTAATTATAGAGAAGAGGACTTTCCAAGAGAAGTATGGTCTAACAAAAATAGACTAGCTTTTGAATTACTTTATAATGCATTAGAGAGTTATCAACAAGAAATTAATCAAAACCAACTTGCAGTGAAATCAAAAAAACTTTTTGATAGAATTGCTTTTAGTTTTAAGAAATTTATTGCTAGTTTATCTAAAACCAATTATGATATGAGCTTAGATGGAAGAAAATTTACTTTTGATTCAAATGAGGTTAGCAAATATAGATCTAAGAATGATTTAATGAGCGACATGGCAAATTTAGCTTACGGCAAGTACAGAAATGAAATCTCATATCCAAATCATATTTATAGAACAGATGAAGACTTCAAAGAATTACTTAAAGGACAATTAGTTAGAATAGATTCAAATGGTTCTGACCTACAGACATTTTTAGTATTTGATCATGACTTGAAAGAAGAAGATTTAGTAGACTCTAATTCTAGACATATTGGTTATACTAAGGTTGCTTATTCAATTTTCCAAAGAAGAAAACATGAAAAACGAATGCAAAAAGCTAGAGAAATTAAACAAAAAGAAGAAAGAACAAATCGAATTAAAAATAAAAAAGAAGTATCAGACAAAGTTGTTTCTCTAGAAAAATACAGAGCTCAAAAAGCGGGAAACGATTTAGAGGATTTTGGAGAATTATAATGGATCAAATAATTATTAAAGGAGCAAAAGAGCATAACTTAAAAAACATTGATGTTAATATTCCAAAGAACAAATTGACTGTTATTACAGGCTTAAGTGGTTCTGGAAAAAGTTCATTAGCTTTCGACACTTTATTTGCAGAAGGGCAAAGAAGATATGTCGAAAGCTTATCTTCATATGCAAGACAATTCTTGGGAATAATGGACAAACCACAAGTAGAATCTATAGAAGGCTTAAGTCCTGCAATTTCAATTGACCAAAAAAGTACTTCTAATAATCCTAGATCTACAGTAGGAACTATTACTGAAATATATGATTATTTGAGATTGCTATATGCAAGAATTGGAGAACCATATTGTCCTAATTGTGGTATAAAGATTCAAAAACAATCTGTGGACCAAATAGTTGATGATATCCTTGAAAATCTCGATGAAGGCGAAAAGATTCAAGTATTAGCTCCTGTTGTTAGAAGAAGAAAAGGCGAATTCAAGAAACAATTAGAAGACTTTGAGAAAGAAGGCTTTGTTAGAGCAAGAATAGATGGACAGATTTATGAATTATCTGATGAAAGTATAGAATTAGATAAAAAGAAATTCCATAACATAGATATAGTTATAGATAGACTAGTTATTAAAGAAGATATTAGAGCTAGACTTACTGAAGCTATTGAAATATCTATGAAATATGCAGATAGCTTAGTAACTATTGATGTCCCAGGAAAAGAAGAAAAACTATATAGTGGAAATTATGCTTGCCCTAAATGCGGTTTTAGCTTTCCTGAAATTACACCTAGAATGTTTTCATTTAATAATCCTCAAGGAGCTTGCCCTTCTTGCACAGGAATAGGATATTTATTAAAGATGGATGAAGACTTAATTATTCCTGACAAAAATAAGACTCTATATGATGGTGTTAAAGCATTTGGAGCTAGTACTATGAAAAGAGGCGATACTATCGCTAAAATGTATTTTGAGTCAATAGGAAAATATTATGGTGTAGATATTAAACAACCTATTAAAAAACTCCCTAGGGAATTCTTAGATAAAATACTATATGGAACTGGTGATGATTCAATTACTTTTGAATACACTACACCTTTTGGTACTAGAAAAGTAAATACACCTTTTGAAGGTGTAATTCCAACACTAGAGAGAAGACATAAAGAAACAAAGTCTCAAGGAATGATGAATTTCTATGAATTATATATGAGAGAAAGCGAATGTAATGTTTGCCATGGCTCAAGACTTAAACCTGAAGTTCTTGCTATAAAGGTAGGAAGTAAAAATATAAAAGAGCTTACAGATATGCAAGTAGGTGATGCTAAAGATTATTTAGAAACCATTAAACTTTCAGAAAAAAATGCAATGATAGCAGAACAAATACTTCAAGAGTTAAAGAAAAGATTCCAGTTCTTAATAGATGTAGGATTAGATTATCTAACTCTATCTAGAGCTGCAGGAACACTATCTGGTGGTGAAGCACAAAGAATTAGACTTGCAACTCAAATTGGTTCAGGACTTACTGGAGTAATGTATATATTGGATGAGCCATCTATAGGATTACATCAAAGAGACAATAATAGATTAATTGATACATTAAAGAAATTACGAGATTTAGGAAATACAGTAATAGTTGTAGAACATGATACAGATACTATGTATGCCGCTGACAATATTATTGATATTGGACCTGGAGCAGGAGTGCATGGAGGATATTTATTAGCTGAAGGAACTGCTGAAGATATAAGCAAATCTGATAAATCAATTACAGGTCAATACCTTTCTGGTAAAAAACAAATTGTAGTTCCAAAGAAGAGAAGAAAACTTACTGGAAAGTATTTGGAAGTAGTTGGAGCAAAAGAACATAATCTTAAAAATGTATCTGTTAAAATTCCTATAGGAAATTTTGTTTGTGTAACTGGTGTTTCAGGTTCTGGAAAGAGTTCATTAGTAAATGAAGTTTTATATAAGAATGTAAGTAATACATTAAATAAAACTAATAATCGCGCAGGAAATTGTAAAGAAATTAAAGGAATTCATAATATAGATAAAATCATTAATATAGATCAATCACCAATAGGAAGAACACCTAGGTCAAATCCTGCTACATATACTGGAGTATTTGACTTTATTCGTGATGTATTTGCAGGCACTAATGAAGCTAAAATGAGAGGGTATGCTAAAGGCAGATTCTCATTCAATGTTCCTGGGGGAAGATGCGAAGCTTGCCAAGGTGATGGAATAATTAAGGTAGAGATGAATTTCTTATCAGATGTATATGTTCCATGTGAAGTATGTAAAGGACATAGATATAATAGAGAAACTCTAGAGGTAAAGTATAAAGGAAAATCCATTTCTGATGTATTAGAAATGACAGCAGAAGAAGCTTTAGAATTCTTCCAAAATATACCAAGCATTAAAAGAAAACTTCAAACTCTATGTGATGTAGGTTTAGGCTATATTAAACTAGGACAAACATCTACTACTTTATCTGGAGGAGAAGCACAAAGAATAAAATTAGCTACAGAATTATCAAAAGTTTCGACAGGTAAAACATTATACATATTGGATGAACCTACTACAGGATTACATATAGATGATGTTAATAAATTAATAAGTATACTACAAAGACTAACTGATAATGGTAATACAGTTTTAGTAATAGAACATAATTTAGACTTAATTAAAACTTGTGATTATATAATTGATTTAGGGCCTGAAGGCGGAGATGCTGGAGGAGAAGTAATAGCAGTAGGATCTCCTGAAAAAATATGCCAGAATTCTAATAGTTATACAGGCCAATTTTTAAAGAAATATCTAGACTAATTTACATAACAAATGATTGACTAATATCGTTTTATGTAATATAATATTTCAGTATTTAAATCGAAAGGAAGTAAGTTTTATGTTAAATAAACCTACAGTAGCAGAGCTTATGGCTCAAGGAAATAATAGATATACTTTAGTTATAGCTACAGCTAAACGTGCTAGACAAATAGCAAAAGATAGAGAAGATAAAATTAAGAAGCAAGAACCATTACCTGAACTTAACGATGATAATATTTCTCCTATCACTGCAGCTGCTAATGAAATATATAATAATGAAATAAAAATTTATAACGAAGAGCAATGGAATAAAATAGTTGAAGAAAAAGAAGAAGCTCAAAGAATTGAAGATGCTAAAGCAAGACATCTAGAAGAAATTAAAATGCAATCTCTTGCTTCAACTGTTGAACAAGAAGCAAAACAAGACGAAGTTAAAGAAGATTCTGAAGAAAACTAATTATTTATTTAGGAGCCAAAATGGAGAAAAGACATATTATATCTCTTGCAGGTGATTTAGCAAGTGGTAAAGGCACAGTTTCAAGAATTATGATGGAGAAGCTTAATTATGGAATATATCGTAATGGAGAGTATTTCAGAAGTTTAGCCAAAAAGCATAATATGAGCATTACAGAGTTTAATCTTTATGTTGAAGATCATCCTGAAATTGATCAAGAAGTTGAAAAAAGTTGTGCAATATATGCCAAGGATCATGATAATTTTATAATTGATGCAAGACTTCGGATGGTATGCTGTTCCAGAATCATTTAAAGTTTATTTAAAAGTTGATATAGATGTTGCAGCTAACAGAGCTTTTAATGATCCAGATAGAAAAGAGACTGAAAGTTTCAAAACTTTAGAAGAGCAAAAGCAAGATTTGATAAAAAGATTTAATCTAGAAAATGAGCGTTATTTTAAATTATATAATGTTCATAAAGAAGATTTGTCAAATTATGATTATGTGTGTGATACTTCACATATAACTCAAGAAGAAGTTGCAAATAAAATTATTGAAGAATATAAAAAATGGTTATCAAATTAAATTTTAAGGGGCTATTTCGATAGCCTCTTTTTTGTGGAGTAAAATATGAAGATAACAACAATTAAAGTAAATGATGACCAATATTCTTATAATTTAAAAAATATTAAAAATCCTCCTAAACAACTTTATTGTTTAGGAAATATTGAGCTATTGAGAGAGAAATGTGTTAGCATAGTAGGTACTAGAAAATCATCTAATTATGGTAATTTTATAAGCAAAAGATTGAGCACTAATCTATCTAATGAAGGATTTGTGATAGTTTCAGGATTGGCTACTGGAATTGATACTTATGCTCATATGGGTGCATTAAATAATCATTGTAGAACAATTTGTGTTTTAGGGTCAGGATTTAATAATATTTATCCGAGAGAAAACATAAATTTATTCAAGTATATCATTAATAATGGAGGCCTAGCTATTTCAGAATATTTACCAGAAGAAAAAGCTACTCCAGATAAATTTCCAATAAGAAACAGGATAATAAGTGGCCTTTGTGAATCTATTATAGTTGTTGAAGCTGGACTAAGGTCTGGAAGTTTAATCACAGGGTATCTTGGAATAGAACAAGGAAGAGATGTTTATGCTGTTCCTGGAAGCATTTTTTCTAAAAATTCTCTTGGAACAAATTATCTTATATCACAAGGCGCAATTCCTTTAATATCAATAGATAAAAATATTTTATAAATATTCTTCTAAGGTTGTAATCATAACAATTTTGTAATATAATACACATGTATTTTTATAGGTGAAATTTTATATATTCACATTAAGGAAAGATAAATGAGTAAGAGAAATAAGAAAAAGAAGAATTATAGGTATAAAGAGAATGACAAAAAGACTAGGCTTTCTGAAGCAGCTATGAAGAAGAAAGAAAAAGAACAAGAAGCAGAAGAGTGGAAAGCTTATGATTTTTTGCGCTCTGAAAATTCTAAAAAAGATATTGATGAATCAAAAATTGAAGATGAAGAAACTAATGAAAAAATAGAAACTCATGAAGAACCACAAGTTATTTTAATGGATGATGATGCCGATAATGAAACTGTTGTGGATAGAATTGATTCCGAATTTGATGAAGACTATAAAGAAGATATAGAAGATGAATTAATAGAAAAAGGAAATCCAATAGTTGAAGACATTACAAGTACTGATGAAGATGTGGAAGAAGACTTTAATATATATAAAGATTTTTCTATTAAAACAAGAGATGATGATATTAATGATGAAGAGGACTCTAATTTGAGTAAAGTAAAAAAACGTGCACAGCTTAAGCAAGATAAAAAAATAAAGAAGAAAAATAAATCTTCTGAAGATGAAGCTGAAACTACAGATGATACTAAATACAAAAATGGTAAAAAGTCTGTAAAAAAAGAGAAAAAAGAAAAAAAGAAGAAAAAGAAGTTTAGAATCTTAAAAAGAATAATTTTAACATTATTTATTTTAGGAATACTTGCCGTAATTGCCGCAGTTGCTGTTGTATATGCAATATTTAAAACTGATAAATGGGCAATAACCAGAGAAGAACTTCTAAGTGAAGCTGGCTCAATAATTTATGATAAGAATGGAAATGAGCTTGTAAGGTTAACTGGTGATGAGATTAATAAGAAAATCGAATTATCTGAAATGAGCAAGGTACCAGATGCGTTTATTGCTATTGAAGATGAGAGATATTATGACCATCATGGTGTTGACTTTAAGAGAACAGCTGCAGCTATTGCAAACTTTATTATTCATCGTGGAAACAGCTCTTTTGGTGGAAGTACTATAACACAACAATTAGTAAAGATTACTATGAAGGATGACTCAAGAAGTGGTGTTAGTGGTGTTCAAAGAAAAATTAGAGAGTGGTCTAGAGCTTATCAAGTTGAAGATATGCTTTCTAAAGATGAGATACTAACTAGATACCTAAATAGAATTTTCTTAGGATCTGCTTCTAATGGACTTGAAATAAGAGGTGTTGAAGCTGCTGCAAATTATTACTTTAACAAAGAAGCTAAAGACTTAACACCTGCCCAAGCAGCATTTATTGCTGGTATAAATCATGCACCAAACAACTATAATCCATTTACTACAGAAAAACATGATGAGATTATGGACTCTATTAAAAAGAGAACCAAGACTACTTTAAACAAAATGCATGAGTTAGGAAAAATAACTGATGATGAATATAAAGCAGCAGTAGAAGAGACTGAAAATGGCCTAGGCTTTTCTAAAGGTGAAGTTTCAAATGGTAGCAATAAGCTTTCATATCATACTGCTGCAGCAATTGACCAAATTGCAAAAGAATTAGCTGATCAAAAAGATTTAAGCTATTCAGAAGCAAGAGAATTGTTAATTAATAGTGGTTATAAAATATATACAACTGTAGATACTTCACTTCAATCAAAAATGGAAGAAGTATTTGCAAATAAAAAATATGTTGCATATGGTTCAACAGCAAGAGGAAAAACATCTTCTGGAAAAGAAGAAAGAATATCTCAATCAGGAATGGCTTTAATTGAACCATCAACTGGATATGTAGTAGCTGAATGTGGAGGATTAGGAGAGAACAATACTACATTAGGATTTAATAGAGGAACTGCGAAGAGAATGGTTGGTTCTGCATTTAAACCAATTGCTACTATAGCACCAGGACTTGAAAATGGATATATTACAGCATCTACATTATTCTACGATGTAAATGGCACATCATTTGGAGGCTATAGAGTTAAAAACGATGATGGTGGAAGCCATGGCATATGTAATATGAGATTTATATTAACTAGATCATTAAATGTTCCTGAAGTTAAGCTTTTATCTATTATGGGAACTGAAATGCCTGCTGAATTCTTAGGCAAACTTGGAATTCCAGTTGACCCAGATGTTACTGGATTAACATTTGCATTAGGTAGTGCCAGTGCAAGCCCTGTTCAAATGGCAGCAGCATATGCAATGATAGTTAATAAAGGAATTTATATAACACCAACTTTCTATACTAAAGTAGTTAATAATAATGATGAAGAAGTTATTTCTGCAAAACAAGAATCTACTAGAATGATGTCTGAACAAAATGCTTATATTGAAATATCACTTCTAAAAGGACCGGTACAAAGTGGTACTGCTTCAACATTTGCTAATTATTTAGGTGGAATGGGTGTCGCAGGAAAAACAGGAACAACTGATAACTATATTGATAGATGGTTCTGTGGTTTTACTCCTTACTATGCAGCAGCTTGCTGGTATGGAAATGATGCAAATAATGCAGCATTCTATAATGGATGTAATGGTGGAGGAAACCCTGCTGGACAAATTTGGTTTAGAGTAATGCAAAAAGTTGATGAAGGATTAGAAAAGAAGGATTTTGACAAACCTGAAGGAATAGTATCTAGAAGAATTTGTAAAGATTCTGGAAAAATAGCAACTGACTCTTGTGCAAATACTTATTCTGAAATCTTTAATAAAGATTCACTTCCAGGAACATGTACAGGACATAGTTCATGTGAAGTATGTAAGGAAAGTGGTAAACTTGCAACTGAATTTTGTGGAGAGAAAGAAACCAAGGTATTTGGAGTTAAACTTGATACCGAAGAAAATGCTAAATGGTCTCCAAAACAAGAGGTTACTACTGCTCCAACAGACAAATGTGATATACATGTTTCAGCTCCTGAAATATCTGTTCCAAATGTAGTTGGAAAGATGCAGGCACAAGCTGAACAAGAATTAAAGAAAGCAGGCTTTGAAGTCGATTCTTCTAAGAAAGGACAAGACAAGTCAAAACCTAAGGGAGCCGTATTAAAACAAAGTGCTACTTCAGCGCCAAAAGGTTCTACCATAGTAATTACAATTAATACATATTCTGGTTCTGATACACCACCTAGTACAAATACTACTCCAGCAAATGAAACGAGTCATAATACAGTTACAAATACAACTAAACCTCCTAAACCAGATGCAGATGACTCGTAAAAAAATTAAATTTAAGAATATAAAATAAAGGATGAAGAAAGATTAATAATATATGGATATTAAATTATACAATACATTAACTCATGAAAAAGATAAGTTTATACCTATTAAGAAAAATGAAGTATCTATATATACTTGTGGGCCAACAGTTTATGGTTATGCTCATATTGGAAACATGAGAGCTTATATATTCATGGATAATTTAAGAAGAATGTTTAAATATAATGGATATAAAACTAAACATGTTATGAATTTAACAGATGTTGGCCATCTTACTTCTGACGCAGATAGCGGAGAAGATAAGATGGAGAAAGCAGCTAAAAGAGAAGGAAAAAATCCTTGGGATATTGCAGCTTTTTATATAGATGCTTTTATGAAAGATATTGATTCTTTAAATATTGATAAACCAGAAGTTATAACTAGAGCTACTGACAATATTCCTGAAATGCTTGAAATGGTTCAAGAGATTGTAAAAAATGGTTATGGCTATGAGACTTCAAAAGGAATCTATTTTGATACATCAAAGCTAGATAAGTATCCAGTACTTTCTAATAATAAAGTAGAAGATCAAGAAGCTGGAGCAAGAATCGAAGTTGATCCTGAGAAAAGAAATCCTCAAGATTTCGCTATATGGATAAAATCTCCAGCAAACCACATCATGCAATGGGATAGTCCTTGGGGAAGATCATACCCAGGTTGGCATATTGAGTGTAGTGCAATGGGAAGAAAATTCCTTGGTGAACATTTTGATATTCACACTGGTGGAATTGATCATATTCCTATTCACCATGAAAATGAAATCGCTCAAGACAAAGGCTCTTTTGGACATAATCCAGCTAATCGTTGGATGCATGTTGAGTTTTTACAAGTAGATGGTGGCAAGATGTCAAAATCTCTTGGAAATATTTATACTATTGATGATTTGAAAGAAAAAGGAGTAGAACCTTTAGCTTATAAACTATTCTGCTATTCAAGTCATTATAGAAATAAATTAAATTTTACTTTTGACGGAATTATGGCTGCACAAAAAGCGTTAAATAGATTACGTAGAGGATATTTATCTCACAAAGATGGAAAAGAGAAAATTTCAAAGAAAGAACTAGATGAATTAGAGAAAAAGTTCCATGAAGCAATAAATGATGATTTAAATATGCCTCTTGCTGCAGGAATTATGTGGGATATAGCTAGGGATGAACGTAAATCAAAAGATTTCCAAAAACTAATAGACAAGATGGATATGGTGTTTGGTTTAGATTTAAAAAATTCAGAAAAGTATTTATCAAATGATAAAGAAGATATTCCAAATGAGATATTAGAATTATCAGAAAAAAGATTAATGGCAAAGAAAGAAAAAAATTATAAATTAGCTGATGATATTCGTGATGAAATTAAGGATAAAGGATATTTAATTAAAGATACACCTGATGGAGTAGAAATAACAAAAATATAATGAAAGAGAGTTATTGTAATGAAAAATAAATCTAACTTTTCTTTTCCTAAAAGATTTATTTTGAGTATCAAAGACATTGATAAATACAATGTTTTAACTGAACAAAAATTTATTAATGGTTTATATTATTTTACTATATTAATTGCCATTTATACTTTAATTGTTACTATTGTCTCAGTTATATGTTTAAACTATTTAAAAAGTGATTTTATTAAAGAAGTAGAAAAATTGCCTGATTTTAAAATAGAGAATAATAAGTTTTCTATTAATTGGGACGAAGATATAATTAATGAAGATTCTTATTTTCTTAATAATATATTAAATACTGTTTTTGGTAATGAAATAAGTAATACTGCATATGATACCAAAACCAAGGTATTATTAAGTAATAAAGAAGCTCCAGATACTATTCCAGATGAACATAAGAATTATAATGGAGTATTTATTGGAGTTTACTCTAATAGAATAATATTCTATAGTTTAGACAATAGTATTAGCTATAGTTATGAGGATCTTACTAATAATTTTGGGCTAAAAGATGTAATTGATAAACAAGAACTTATAAATGCTGTAAATAATACTTTTTCTGCTAGAATGGTTACATCAATATTTATTGGATTTCTTTTTAGCAATTATTTATTAAATTTATTTAATGTTCTAACATTTGCATTACTTGGTTTTATTTTAGCTAAAATAATGGGAATTAAATTATCATATGGTAAAGTTCTAAATATAGCTTTTTCAGCAATTACTCTTCCTATTGTGCTTCAATTAATTTACAAAATAGTTAGAGTATTTACAGGTTTTCAAATTATACATTTTGATATACTATTTACAATTATTTCTTATTTGTATATTTCAGCAAGCTTATATCTAATTTATAAAAATGATAAAATGCAAAAGAATATGCAAAAAATTAAAACTATTAAAGAAGAGATTAAAGAGCAAATAGAATTAGAAGAAGTAGAAGCTGAAGCTGAAAAGGAAAAAGAAGCAGTTAAGAAAAAAGATCGAGAAACAGAAAAGAAGAGAAAAAAGAAAACAAATGATGATCAAAAACCTGAACCACAGGCTAACTTTAAAGGGATGTAATTATTGCTTGAAAGGAATTTGAATACATGCAAGACGAAAATGAAGAAATGAATATTCACGAAAAAAATAAAAAAGAAAAGAAGGAAAAAGATAATAATAAAAAGAAAAATAATTCTAATAATGGTGGAAGTAAGAAAAAGTTCTTTACAATTATCTCAATAATATTAATAATTG
>DGSM01000025.1:4757-6003 GCA_002393975.1 Clostridiales bacterium UBA4362 | reverse complement strand
AAGAGAATAATAAAAAAAAGACATCAAAAAATACCACAAAGAAGAAAAAAACAGAGACAAAAAAAGAATCTAAAGGAAAAAAACTATCATCAACTACAACCAAAAAAACAACAAATGCAAAAAATGGTGATAGCTTAAAACAAACTAATACAAATAGGAAAAAATGAATAAAGATAATAACTAAGAAATAGAATTTATTATATAAGATTAATCCATATAATAGAAAGAAGGGATATAATTGGGAACAACAAAATATAATGGTGCTTATAAAGGTGAAGTCATAGCTTCACTAAAACAAGCTATGTCAGGATTAAAATCATGTAAATCAGTAAGCATAGATATTCCTTCAGATTTTGAGGCGGCCGGAACATTACGAAATGCACTAGATACATTAAAGGGAATAGATATAAAAGGAGCAGTTAGTGAAATCAAAAGTGCATCAGCAGATTTTGAGAGAGCAGAAAGTGCAGTAGAAGCTAGTATATTAGATTTTTCTAATCTATTTGGAAGTTATATAGGGGCTAATACATCAAGTAAAGCTAATAACTATAGTCTGAAAAATACACAAAAATCGGGAACTATGTATGAATTAGACCATTTGACAAATAAACAAAAAGAGAAGATAAATCAAGGTGTAAAAGAGGCATCAAAGGAGAACGGGGCGTTTAGAACAATAGCAAGTATTGTAAATGGGCTTGTATCAATATTCAAAGGTGGATATAAAATGGGAGAAAACATAGGTGACTTTATTGCACTTAGAACTGAAAGATTACAAGAAAATCACCTGAGAACAATATATACATCAAATGCAGAATACGAAAAAGCATATAGAGAACAATATGAAAAAAATATTGAAAAAATGCGTAAGAAAACAATGTCATATGTTGCCAAAGATCATACAGAGGCAACATTTAATAAGCTTTACGAAGAAAATGACACGCTAAAGGAAATAGACGAGAAAGCATATAGTCCATTTAAAACTACAGGAGTAGCATATAAAATAGGAGAACAGGTAGCTCCCGCTATAGTAGCAACCGGAGCAATGGTTGTAGCACCAGAGGCAGCCCCAACAATTGTACCTATTATCATAGAAATGAATTCAGGAGGAAGAGCATCAGAGGAATATTTACATGATAAAAAAATGAATTCAAGAGAAGGAATTGAACAAGCATATAAGGATGGAGAAATAACAAAAGAAGAATATGATAGTTATAAATATATTTGGAATTTATCTGCTGATGAATTT
>DGSM01000025.1:0-4673 GCA_002393975.1 Clostridiales bacterium UBA4362 | reverse complement strand
TATGGAAAACCAAGAAGATAGGGATAGATTGTTCCAAACATATTTTATGAGTGATAAATGGACAAAAGAAGAAAATCGTGATGAAGCAATTACATATGGAAATGCTGTTGGAGCATGGGATGCAGCTCAATATGCTTTAGGTATGAATTTATTTAAATTTAATTCAACCAATAGTGCATTATTAAATTCATCGATGAGAGTAGGGGGTGATACAGGATTAAATGCATCAGATACACCGTTTAAGGCATCGGTTCGTTCATTAATTGACCAAGATACAGATTTTGACACAGAATTTGAGAAACTTGGAGGATGGAATGCAGTAGGAATAAGTGCCGCACTTGGTTTTGCAGGATCAGTATTAGGTGAACTTGGAACAAATCTAAAAGCTGGTAAAGAAGCTAACCAAATTTATAAAGTGCAGGGAGTAGATGCTGACGAATTAGATTGGTATCTAAAAGATAGTTTAAATGCTGATATAATTAGTGGAAAAATTAGTTTACAAGATGCAAACGCAGAGGATTTTTTATTAAACTATTCGATAGATAATGGTAGTATAAAAACTCAAAACTATTTAATAGATAAACAAATTAATAAAATAGCAGAAATACAGAACTGGAATGAGGATAATATTGAACAAGGACTGAGAGATTGGCTAAGACACGAAATTAGGAAGAAAAACATTAGTTTAGAAGATGTAAAAAATGATAAGAGCTTTTTAGTAAATTATGCAGAAAAAAATAATATAGATTACTTACTACCGGCAGATGTAAAGATTAATGTAGCCAAAAATAGAATTAATAACTTTTTAAAAGAACACGGAATTTTATGGATGAAAAGAGGAAAAGAAGCGATAGATAATATTCGAGTTTTTAAAACTAAAAAAGATTTTGAGGACTTTTTAATAAACGAGATAGGTTATACACTAGAAGAAACTGATAGTATGGTAGGTGTTAATATTGAGAGAGGAAAAACGATTGTATTATCAAATGATAGTTATATATCGGATATTATACATGAGGGAGATCATTCAATTGGAAATGTCAGAATTGATAATGAAAACATAGCGGAAACAGCATACAATTATTATGATGTAGTAAAAAATAAAGAAGAAGTATTTGAACCACAAAGGGGTATCAACGAAGCTTTTACAGAATCAATCACGCTAAGAATGGATTTAAAAACAGGATTAGGAAGTTCAATATATTCGGACAATGTTAGCTGTTTAAATCAAATGATAGATTTATTGAATGAGAACGGATATGAAGATATTGATTTATATAGCTATTTTGGTAAAGATAAAACATTGTTTGCTAAAACTGTAAATAAAATTATGGATGACGACAATTTTTATAAACAAATAGCAAGAGATATGAATATTGCAGATGGACGTGAAAAGTTTTATAGTTCTGCTGATATAGAAGCAGCAAGATTAGATTTAAGTTGTTTGTTAGATAGATTTAAAGACCGCATTACTAGTTTAAAGAAAGGGTGATATATGTGAATGATAGTCAAACTGTAAAAATGGTTGATTATTTAATGAGACAATTTAGAAAATATATAGCAAATGGTGATAATGATTTGGTTTCACAATATCAAAAATATGTGGAACATCTAATAGAATCGATATTAAATACATCTTTACCACATATAAAAAAAGATGAAGAAAGCATTAGACATATGTTACAGGTCGACTTGGAGCAATTGAAAGAAATGAGTATAGATAAAATCAGAAATAAAATAATAAAGGATCTGGCTTATGAACAAATTGAAAAAAATTCTGCTGAGATATATTTTAGTGCAAAAAAAGTTTTTGAAGGAGAGAGGATAGAAACAGATACAATAAATAGATTGAGTCAGGAATTAGAAAGCTCAAAAAAAAGGTTACAAGATGTAAAAGAGACATATAGAGAAAAAGCAAAAAAAATAGTTTCAGAAGCAGTAGCTGATTTACATTATATAAAGAATCCAGAAACACAATGTACAAGTTTAAGACTGGGCAGATACATATTAGATTATGAAAAAAATGTAAACGAAAGAATATAAGATAGTGAAAGAACTTATAGAAAAATACCTACCAATAGGTAGTGTTGTAATATTAAAAGGAGCAACTAAAAGATTAATGATCTCAGGATTTTGTGCTATAGATAATAGCAATAAAGACAAAATATGGTAATATAGTGAATGTATGTATCCAAAATAATTTTTAAATCAAATCAAATATATCATAATGATTAAAGAATATTAGAAATTAGGGTATTAGCTAAAACGGCTAATACCCTTTAATGCGTAAGAAAAGAGGCTGTTTTTAAAGAATTTGATATAAAAATGTAAAAAAAATGTAATTTTGTAAGTAATGTTACGCAAATAAGGCTTTTGAAATTAGTATAAAAAAACATATCTTGACAAGAATAAATAATAATTTAAAATAAGAAGTGTATTAATGTAATTAGAAGGGGAGGACACAAAATTGCGTATTGCGTTAATAGGAAAAGATAAGTTTTTAAAATTAGCTTTACCAGAAATACCAATTGGAAGTTACTGGATAAATGATAATACAGGCGAAACAGAAAAAAAATTGGTAAATATAGAGGGGAAAAACGGCAGATGGCAAATTACAACCAATAGGCTAATAAAAATAATAAACCCAAATGCTATTAGTATAACAAATGACAGTGTAAAAATAAAATCACAAGGAAATATTATACTTGATAAGGCTGTATTAGAAGAATATGGTACATATGCAATTGCAATAGGTGATTTAAGTAATATTTATTTTGTGTATTGCTATCCTCTAGTAGAAAATAATTTTATGCATTTAGCTATAGATAGTAAAATAAAGGAAATATTTATTGGAAAAAGTGAAAAAAACCATCTTATATATAAGAATAACCTTGTTTCTAATACACACACTAGATTAGTATTATATAATCAAAATTGGGTTTTGGAGAATATAGACAAAAAATTTGGAACTGTAGTTAATGGTGAATTAGTATTTAACAAATCAAAAGTCTTACACAATGGTGATATTATATTTATTATGGGATTAAAAATTATTATTATGAAAAATAGTATTTTTATTAATATCCCATTAAATAAAGTAGAATTCAATGAGAGTGTTTTTAAAGAATTAAAATGTAATCCGATAAACATTGTAAGTGATGAAAACGAGCCATTAAATGAAGACTATTATGATGATAAACCTCTATATTCAGATAATGAATATTTTTCAAGGGCGCCAAGATTAACAAAAATTATTAAAAAAGAAAACATAAAGATAGATCCACCTCCTTCAATAGATGAAAATGAAAATACACCAGCAGTGTTAGTTCTAGGCTCTACTATTTCAATGGGATTATTAATGTTATTATCTAGTGGTAGAGCTTTGGTAGGAACAATGAATGGATCAGCATCGAAAACAGAAGTGATAGTTGAATTTCTTATTGCATTTATAATGTTGGTTGCTATAGTATTATTTCCTATTTTAAATGTAAAATATGAAAAAAAGAAAAAAATAAAACATGAAGAAAAAAGACAAAAAAGATATAGAAAATATATTGATTCAAAAATAGAACAAATAGATGAAGCAATGATGAAACAAAGAGATATTCTTTTGGAAAACTTTATTCCACCAGAGGAGTGTAAAAAAATAATTCTTAATAAAGAAACTAGACTTTGGGAAAGAAATATAGAAGATCATGATTTTCTTACAGTTAGATTAGGAATTGGTAAAGTACCTCTAGAGGCAGATATAAACTATCCTGAAGAAAGTTTTAAAATGGAAGACGATAATCTTATAGATATCTTACATGATGTTACAAAAAAATCTAAAATTCTTCAAGGAGCACCAATAGTATATTCTATGGCAGAAAAAAACATATCAGCTTTAATATCTCAGAATGGCGAAAGTCTTATGAATATGGTAAAAAGTATATTAATGCAACTAATAACTTTTCATAGCTATGAAGATTTAAAACTTGTATTTTGGGTCAGTGACAGAAAAAAATGGGAATTTGTTAAAATGTTACCACATATTTGGAATGATAACAGAGAGATAAGATTTTTTTCTGATGAATATAGTGATATTGAAAGAATTTCTAAATATTTGGAAGAAGATTGGAAGAATAGAACAAATATAGAAAATCCTTATGATCAAACAGATTTTAAAGCATATACTCCATATTACTTAATAATTACTGATGATTATAAAAAGATCGAAGACATTAGAATTGTAAAAGAAATATTAGATCATAAAAAAAATATGGGATTTAGCTTATTGTTTGTAACAAAGGACTGGGTACAATTACCGAATGAATGTAAAACATTTATAACTTTTAATGAGAATAGTGGACAAATATTTGAGAGCAAATTAGAAGAAGGCAACCAAAAAGAATTTAATATACATTTACCTGACGAGTTTTTATTTGATGAAATTAGTGAGAAATTATCAAATATTCCTATCAAATATTCTATATCAGCAAAAAATAGTTTACCACAAGTTTATCCATTTTTAGAAATGTTTGACGTTGGAACAATTGAACAATTGAATATTGAGCAAAGATGGAGAAATAACGATTCAACGATGTCTTTAAAAACACCTATAGGTATTGACAGTACAGGAAGACCAATTATTTTAGATATTCATGAAAAGTATCATGGACCACATGGATTAATTG
>DGSM01000024.1:20561-31049 GCA_002393975.1 Clostridiales bacterium UBA4362 | reverse complement strand
AAGATTTGCAAGAGTTTAATGCACATGACTTTGCAAATGCTATTGTTGATTAGAAAGGGTTGATTTTTAATGAGCGAGAAAAAAGAAAATAAAAAACAAGAAAAAATGCTAAAAAAAGAAGCTAAAAAAGAAGAATTAGCAAAACTTTCTTTAGAAGAAAAGAATAAAAGAAATTACAGAATTAGAAGAAAAATTATTATTGCTGTTCTAATTATTTTAGTTTTAGTTCTTTCAGTATTGGTAAGAGGAAATTATCTTGAATTAAAAGATATGGGAGAAAACTATCTAAATATATTCCTTAGAAGAAGCACATATACTTTTAGTTCATTAATCTTAAACTTTGTTTTTCTATATGCTATGTTCTACTTTACACATAGAAAAACACACAGATTACTAAAATTATTCTTTGATGATGAGAAAAAAGAAATGCCAAATTTCCCTAAAAAATCAGCATCATTTTGTATTGCATTAATAGGTTCATTTGTTGCAACTGCTTTTCTTTTACAAAAAGCTTTAATGTGCTTTAGCAATTCATGGTTTGGAATAAATGATCCTGTATTTAATATTGATATAGGCTACTTTGTATTTATAAAACCATTTGTAAAAACACTATTACTATATTTTATGATAGTTATATTAGCTACAATTGTCTATGCTATATTATATTCTTTAATTATACTTAATAAGAGCTTTGATGGAGTTTCAAAAGAAACTTTAGATAAATGTAATTTGATTAAAGTAATAGGCCCTAAGGTTAATGTAATTGCTATTTTTATGGGACTATTTGTATTAGTTGCTATGGCTACAAACATTGGAAATGAAAAATTTATGAGCATAGAACTATCAGATGGAAACCTATATTCTTTATATGGAGCAAGCCAAGCAGATGCAACTGTTAAATTGGTAGGATATGTGATACTAGCATTCTTAGTATCTTTTTCTATAATAAAAGCTTATGGAGCAGTTAAAAAGTCAAGTACCAAGAGAGTTTTAGGATATGTGATAGTGGTTCCAGTTTATTTAATTACACTAGCAATTGTACTAGCTATATATTCTGGAATTACTGGTTCAACATACCTAGAAAGAAACGACAAATACATTAAGGCAAACATTGCTTTGACTAAAGATGCTTATTCGTTAAATACAAATTATAAAACCATTGACTATAGTGGAACTATTACAACTGATGAGTTAGGAACTAACTCAAATATTCTTAATAATATGCCTATAGTAAACTCTGACAAAGTATTACAAGAAGCAAAAACAACTCAAACAGTAAAAGGTTATTATACATTTAGAAATACACAAATTGAAATGTATAATTTGGATAACAAACCAACACTTTGTTATATAACTCCTAGAGAAATATCAAACAATAATGCATCATATTCAAATAAAACATATCAATATACACATGGCTATGGAACTTTGGTTACATTAGCAGGATCTACTGATGAAAATGGATACTTAGTAAACTATGATAAAAGTTTTGGAGATATGAAAGATGAAAAGATTTCTATATCTCAACCAAGAATTTATTATGGATTAGAGACTAATGATGCAGCTGTTATCAATAGTGCTAAAAGTGAGTTTGACTATGTAGACAATGTAGAAACAAATAAAGATGTTGAATATGCATATACAGGTGAAAATGGATTAAAATTAAACTTTATAGATAGACTTATTTTAGGAATTAAAGAAGGAAACTTAAAACTTGCCACTTCTTTATCTATGAAAAAAGATAGTAGAATTTTAACAAATAGAAATATATTAAAAAGAGTTAGAACTGCTATGCCATATTTAAGCTATGATGATAATCCATATATGGTTGTAAATAATAATGGTGAATTATATTGGGTAATAGATGCCTATACAACATCTAATGAAGTTCCTTTCTCACAAAAATATGAAGGACCAAATTATACACAAATAAATTATATAAAGAATTCTTGCAAAGTTATAATAAATGCTTATACTGGAGAAATGAAGTTCTATATTACAGACAGAACTGATCCAATTATAATGGGATATAACAATGTTTATCCTGGATTATTTGAAGATAAAGAATCAACGATACCGGAAGATATAAGTTCACATTTTGTTTATCCTAAATACTTATTTAATGTACAAGCTAACTTTGCTGCTATCTATCATAATATGGAATCAGAAGTTCTTTATAGAGGAAATGATATATGGGAAATATCAGATACATCTTATACTAATGCATCTGATAATCATATAGAGCCATATTATGCAATGATAAAAAATAATGAAGGAAAAGATACACTAGGAATAATAATTCCTTACGCTACATATGATAAGCAAAATATTACAGCATATATGGTTGGATATATGGATGGCTCAAATATGGTGCTAAATATTAATTCATTTAACTCAGATAATAGTGTACCTGGTTTACTTCAACTTGAATCACAAATTAATCAAGATGAAACAATTGCATCAGAAGTTGCATCATTAAGTATTAGTGGCACAAAGATAACTAGAAAAATGTATGCTATTCCTGTAGAGGATACAATTGTTTATGTTGAAGCTATATATCAAGATATAATCAATGAATCAAATCAAAAACCAACCTTGAAAAAAGTAATAATTGCTTCAGGTAATAAAATTGCAATTGGAGATACAGCAGAAGAAGCACGTAATAACTTTGTTTCAAAAGCAATTGATATTGATATTATTAATACAGATGATAAAGATGCATTAATAAATGAAATTATAAAAACTAAGAACAATGTTAAAAATTCTAGCAGAAATAATGATTGGAAACTATATGGTGAAGACATGGAAAAACTTACAAAACTTCTTGACCAATTAGAATCAACTGTTAAGAAAGAAGAAGAAAATAAAATTGCAGAAAATGCAATAAAAGCTAGCCAAGAGGCTAATCAAACAGCAAACGATGCTGTAGAAAATGTAAACGAATAGTTTAAAGGGGGCTTTATGAATACACCTAATAAATTAACGGTTTTAAGAATTTTATTAGTACCAATAATGGTAGTTTTGTCATTTTTCGATATCCCAGGGAAAGTTCTCTGGGTACCGATGACAATGTTTTTGATGTGGATAGTTTTTATAATTGCATCAATAACAGATAAATTAGATGGATATCTAGCAAGAAAAAATAATCAAATTACCGATTTTGGAAAGTTTTTAGATCCTATTGCAGACAAGATTTTAGTAATTGCTGCAATGCTAATTTTAGTAGGAATGCAAAGGCTCCCAGCATGGATTCCAATAATTGTTGTATTTAGAGAATTTTTGGTATCTGGATATAGAATGATGGCAGCTGGTAAAAAAGGAAAAGTTGTTGCTGCTAATAAATGGGGAAAATTAAAAACTGTTACTCAAATGATTGCTCTTATATTAATCTTTATAGATAATTATGCTTATTTTGACTTTGCTAGAGGAGTAATCGAAAATCCAGGATTTATGACATTAAATATTATTCAATCAATAATAATGACATTGTCTGTAATAGCTACAATTTTCTCTGGATATGAATATTTGAAAGATGGAAAAGACATATTATTAAAAGATAAATAATAATTATTTTGGAAAAGGTTTAAAATGGACCAACTAAATATTTTTAATGATGAAGTAAAAGATACTAAAGAGCATAATAAAGAGGAAATAAAAAAAGAGATTAAAGATTTGGTTGAAAAACTAAATTATTATTCTCATCTTTATTATGATGAAGATAATCCTCAAATTTCTGATTATGAATATGATATGATGAATAATAGACTTAAAGCTTTGGAGAAAGAAAATCCAGAGCTTATATTAAGTAATTCACCAACACAACATGTTGGAGGTCATGTTAAATCAGATTTTGAAAAAGTAACACATGAAGTACCTCTTCAAAGTTTACAAGATGTTTTTGATTTTGAATCTATTTATGAATTTGATAAAAGAGTTCATGAAAATGGAGATACTAATTATTGTGTTGAAACCAAAATTGATGGATTATCATGTGCTTTAAAATATGAAAAAGGTATTTTAGTACAAGGAGCTACTCGTGGAGATGGCAATGTTGGAGAGGATGTTACTGCAAATGTACTGACGATAAAATCAATTCCTCATAAGCTTAAAGAACCTATTGATATTACTGTTAGAGGGGAAGTTTTCTTATCTAGTAAGGATTTTGAAAAACTTAATGAAGAAAGAGAAATAACCGGAGAGAAACTATTTGCTAATGCACGAAATGCAGCAGCAGGATCTTTAAGACAACTTGATTCTAAAATAACAGCTTCAAGGCCATTAGATATTTATATTTTTAATGTCCAAAAAGTTGATAATAAAAAGTTCTACTCACATTTTGAAGAATTAGAGTTTTTAGCAAGTCTAGGTTTTAATGTAGTACCTTTCAGAAAACTTTGTAAGAATATAGATGAGGCAATTGATGCAATAAAAGAAATTGGAGAAAAAAGAGACCAATTATCTTTTGGAATAGATGGTGCCGTAATTAAAGTCGATGATCTAGAACTTAGAGAAAAAATGGGAGTTACATTTAAATTTCCTAGATGGGCAGTTGCATATAAATACCCACCAGAGCAAAAAGAAACACTACTTAAAGAAATAAGTTTAGAAGTAGGAAGAACTGGAGTAATAACACCTGTTGCAATATTGGAACCTGTTAGACTAGCTGGTTCTACAATCTCAAAGACCACATTACATAATGAAGACTTTATAAAAGAAAAAGGTCTAATGATTGGTGATAGAGTTATAATACAAAAACAAGGTGATGTAATCCCTGAAGTAATTGGAGTTAATAAAGAGAAAAGAACTGGCAATGAAAAAGAGTTCTCAATGCCTAGTACATGCCCTGTTTGTGGAGCTCCCGCTATTAGAGAAGAAGGCGAAGCGGCACTTCGTTGTACAGGAATTGAATGTCCTGCAAAATTACTTCAAAATATTTATCATTTTGCATCAAAAGAAGGGATGAATATTGAAGGTTTAGGAATAAAAATTGTAGAACAATTAATAGACAATAATTTGATTTCAAATATAGCAGACATTTATGACTTAAAACTAGAAGACATTAAACAATTAAAAAAAGAAGGTACTAAATTTGCACAAAATTTAGTAAATTCAATAGAGATTTCTAAAAATAGTGATTTATCAAACCTTATTTGTAGTTTTGGTATTAGACATGTTGGAAAGAAACAAGCAAAAATTTTAGCAAAGAAGTATAAAACATTAGATAATTTAATTAATGCCAGCATTGAGGACTTAACATCAAAGGATGGAATTGGAGATATTATAGCTCAAAGCATATTTGACTTCTTTAATGATCCTCAATCTTTAGATTTAATTGAAAGATTAAAAAAAGCTGGAGTAAACATGAATTCTCTAGTAGAAGAAAGTGATGACAATAGATTTGAAGGGAAGAGATTTGTGCTTACTGGTACTTTACAAAAATATTCTAGAGAACAAGCTCAATATATAATTGAGAGTTTTGGAGGAAAAACTTCATCATCAGTTTCTAATAAGACAGATTACGTACTAGCTGGAGAAGATGCTGGATCTAAGCTTACCAAAGCACAAGAATTAGGAATTGCTATTATTTCTGAGGAAGACTTTTTAAAGATGATAGAATAGAGGTATTTATGATTAATGGTTATACTTTCGAAAAGTTTTCGGAAGATTTAGATAATGGATACAAAATAATTTTTACATATGTAAAGAATCGCTATTTTGTATTCAAGGTAAATGATAATTGTTACATGCAAGAGTTGCTAGAACAACATAGCAAAAATGGTGTACCACCAAAAGCAATGATAACACATAAGGCCATAAGTGAGATGTTTCCATTTATGACAGATATAGAATATAAGCAAGAGATTTGATGAAGGAAGATTAATGAACGAAGAGGATAAAGAAGAAGTAGAAGAGAAAGAATATGATATAGAAGATTGTGAAAAGAATTCTCACAACAAAGAATTCTTTGATCAAGCAATTAATGATAAAGCTACATGGGTTATTGCATATGCTGATGATGATATTAAAGCTGACAAAGAGCTTATATTAAAATGTGCTAAAATAGATGGACAAGTTCTTTATTATGCAAGTGAAAATTTACGAGATGATAAAGATGTTGTCTTAGCTGCTGTAAGCCAAAAGCCATTAATTGTAAAGTATGCAAGTAGAAGACTAAGAGCTGATATTGATGTGGCAAAAGCAACTTTAGAACACGCTCTAAAAGACAGATACTTTAGTGAAATAAAAAGTTATCTTGAACCAGAAGTGTATGAAAATGAAGAAATAAAGAAAATATTAAATCC
The DNA here is from genome assembly GCA_002393975.1 of Clostridiales bacterium UBA4362. GTDB lineage: Bacteria > Bacillota > Clostridia > TANB77 > CAG-508 > CAG-793. The sequence continues at coordinate 24,747 of DGSM01000024.1, read as the reverse complement.
AGAGGAATAAATTAACATAATTAGTAGACTTTAATGCTAAAAAGTGGTATAATTAAAGATGTCACTAAAAGTTTTAAAGTCTTTTATTTTAAGTGGAGGAAGTATGAGTAAATTAGAAAACGAAGTTAAGATTCTTGATGTGGATCCAGAAGCTGTTGAAGCTAAATTGAAAGCATTAGGAGCTAAACTTATAAGCAAAGCTACTCAAAAAATATATGTATATGATTTAACTGATTTATCATCTAGATTTGCTGATTGTATACACGGATTAAAACATAGCAAGTTTGATTATCAATTTGAAGTAATAAAAGACAAATTAAGAGGAATACTGTTAGAAATTGATAATTTAACAAATGCTGAACAACAAGAAAGAATAAAAGAAAGATATAATAAAGATAGCTTGGTAGCTTTATTAGAAAGTACACCATCTGATAAATTACTTGAAGTTTTTGGAGAAGAAGGACTAGAAGAATTTATAGATGGATTTGAAATTAATCCACAAAAATGGATAAGACTTAGAGAAACTAATGGACAAGCGACATTAACTGTAAAACATATTTTAAATCCAGAAATGCAAAAAAAATCTGATAGTGGTTTTCAACCAGTTTTAGAAACAGAGATACCTGTAAAATCAATAGAAGATACTAATGCTTTGCTACAACAACTAGGATTTGTTTATAGAAATTATCAAGAAAAAATGAGAACAACTTATTCTTTGAATGGAGTAGAAGTTGACATTGATTCATGGCCTTTAATTCCTACATATGTTGAAATTGAACATGATTCTATGGATACAATTCGTTCAATAGTTAATAGTTTAGGCCTACAGGACAAAGAAATGGTTTCTTGTAATACACAAGATGTTTATAAAAAATATGGAATAGATATATATAAGTATAGAACCTTAGCCTTTGATGATGAAATAGGACAACAAAAAGAACATAGAGAAGAAAGTGATAGAATAGAAGAACTATAAAAGAAATAGAGAGGAATTATTTAACTAATGGAAAGATCCGTATGTTGGAATATTACTTGTAAATGTAATGAAAATTGCAAGTTTTGTTTTAGATTTACAGACAACAATGTTCTAAGCTTTAAAGAAAACAAAATTATATTAGATAATTTAATTAAGTTAAATGCAAAAAAGATTACATGGACAGGCGGAGAGTGTTTATTATATCCACATTTATTTGATTTAATGAAATTATCACATGAAGCAGGAATAGAAAACATTTTAATAAGTAATGCAGTTTTATTAGACAAAGACAAGATTTTAGAAATAGAAGATTTTGTTGATTATATAACTTTTTCTATAGATTCAACTAACTCGAAAGTTAATGAAAAAATGGGAAGAGGAGCAAATCATTATAAACATATTAAAGAATTAATGGATTTTATAAGAGCTAAAACAAATATTAAGCTTAGAGTTAATTCTTTAGTTTCTAAAATGAATTTAGAAGATTTTGAAAAATTAGCTAGAGTAATTGATAAATACGATGTAGAAAGATGGAAACTATTTAAATTTACACCATTAAGAGGAAAAGCAATAGAAACAGATCAATTATTTGATATAACGGATCAAGAGTATCTAGAAGCTACATCTATAGCACAAAAGCATGCACCAAATACAAGAGTTGTAATTTGTATTAATACTAACTTAGAGGATGACTACTTATTAATTAATCCAAGTGGTGATTTTATAGTTACAAAAGACCAAAAAGATGAAAAGATATGTAATTATAAAAATATTGATTTAGGTAAATTGGAGGGAATTTTAAGACAATGAGTTTTAGTGGAAATTCAGACTTCAACTGGGACTTATATAAGATTTTCTACACAGTTGCTGAATGTAGTAGTTTCTCAAAAGCAGCTGAAAAATTATTTATAACTCAACCAAGTATTAGTTATTCAATTAAACAACTTGAAGAGAGTTTAGGAACCAAACTTTTTTATAGAGTACCAAGTGGGGCAAAGCTTACTCCGGATGGAGTAGAATTATTAGAATATGTTAAAAAATCTTATAGTATTATTCTTAGTGGGGAAAGAAATTTAAAAGAATCTAAAGATTTAAAACATGGAAGAATATCTGTGGGAGTTCAATCACATATTGGAGAGTTTTTCTTATTTCCATTTATTGAAAAATTCCACAAGAAACATAAAAATATTGAAATTAACATTATCAGTAGAAATACTGATGAGATGATTAGTTTGATGGAGAAGAATCAAGTTGATTTTATGATTGATACTTCACCTATCAATACTATATATAATAACATTACTATTAAACCTCTATTAGAATTGGAGAATTGTTTTATTTCTAATAGAGATCTAAAAGATGAAGTTCATTCTTTAAAGGACTTAGAAGGTAGAAACTTAATTCTACCAGTTATAAGAAGTACTCCTAGAAAAGAGTTAATAAAGTGCTGTAATGAGTACAATGTAACATTAACACCTTTTATGACTATTGAAACAACAGAAATGTTGATTCAAGCTATAAAAAAAGATATGGGAGTAGGTTATGTATTAAAGTCAGCTGTAAAAAATGATATTAAAGAAAAGAATTTGTTTGAAGTTAAGGTAAAAGAAAAATTACCAACAATAGGATTAAATATTGTTTATATAAGTGACTATTTAACACACGTACCATTAGAATTTATGAATGAGATAAAAAACGAATTTACATAAAAAGTTGAAAAAAGTTTCACACGATTTAAAGGCACCATTCTTGAGACATATAAGTCAAGAATGGTGCCTATTTGCAAGCTATAAAATCTATTTATATCCAATATTAAAAATAAATATTTTACTTTACGTTTTAACCGTGGTATAAAATAATTGGCTTTTATGTAAAGGAAGTAATTTAATAATGATATTTGATTTTAATATTAGACAGGAAAGCTTTGGTGCTACATTACTTGACTTAAGTGATGGGAAGAGGAGATACCTTACTAAAGATGAACTTAAAAATATTATTTATCATGAAGATTATCCAATGGATATCAATACTACCTCTTCAGAAAAAGTTAAGTATACAAAGCTGAAACCTAACGAAAGATTACTTAATCATTTGAGTTTCGCAGATATTGTTTATATTGAATTAACTAGAAAATGTAATCTACATTGTAAACATTGTTTAAATGATTCAGGAAATCAATTAAATGATGAATTAGAATATGAGGACATAGTTAATCTAATAAATGATATGGTTAAAAGCGGTGCTCAGGAAATAAGATTTACTGGTGGAGAACCTTTAATGAATCCACATATCTTTGAGTTGATTGCACTTGCAAATTCATTAGGGATTTATACATCAATTATTAGTAATGGAACTTTAATATCTAAAGAAATTGCTAATCAATTAAAAGAAGTAGGTCTTAAAAAAGCATTCATTAGTTTAGATGGTTCAGAAGAAAAGAATGACAAAATAAGAGGAGCCTTAACTTATAAAAAAGCTATAATGGCAATCTCATATTTACAATCTTCTGGAATAAATGTTGAAGCTTGTAGTGTTCTTATGAACAATAACAAAGATGATATAATAAATCTTTACAAAAAGTTAAGCAAAGATAAGATTCATTTAACTATAAGAGATTTGGTTGAAAGAAATAGAGCTGAAAATCTTATTGATGAAAAGATAAACAATAGTGATTATGCTTTCTTTTTAGAAAGAATGAATCATATTGATCCAAATTATTATAGTATTTATAAGGAAGAAGATCCTAGACTACAACAAGTTTTTAAAAAGGCAATAGGTTTTAGGATTAATCATAGAAAACTTTACATTTCAGCAAATGGCAATATTTATTTGAACGATGTTTCTAGCGTTTCAACATTACCTTTTGGGAATTGTAAAGAGATGGAAGACTATAGAGGTTTCTGGAATGAAATTTACAAACAAAATTATTTAAAAAAAATTCGAGAAAACATCATAGCCTAAAGGAAGCTGACCTTTAAAACAGCTACAATTCGTTAATAATTTTTAACTTATATAACCCCACAAAAAGTTTAAAATTATTTAAATTTATCTGACAATGTGGCTTTCCCCACGAATGCCGCAAAAAAAGTTTAATCTCAAAATAAATATTTATAAAGAAATTAAAACTATAATTAATTTTAATAAATATTTTGAGAAATGGTGACTAAAAAATCTAAGCAGCAATGCTTAGATTTTTTTTGTTTATTATTT
>DGSM01000024.1:0-20472 GCA_002393975.1 Clostridiales bacterium UBA4362 | reverse complement strand
TTTATTATTTAGTTATATGTTTTTTTCTTGATATTCTATATATGATTTTGGATCTACAAATAAAGTATGATTATCTGTGTATATAACAAAGCCTGGTTGAGAATGGTTTGGTTTTTTTACAAATTTTATTAAAGTATAGTCAACTGGAACATGTGAAGAATATTTTGCTTTGCTATAATATGCAGCAATTTCAGCACATTTGGTTAAAGTAGTTATTTTTGGGGTTTCACCATTACATCTTAATATTACATGGCTTCCATGTATTTCTTTTGTATGAAACCAAATATCTTTCTCATTGGCTACATGTTTTGTTAAATAATCATTTTGTTTATTATTTTTACCAACATAAACTGGATAATCATCTATTTTAAATCTAATAAAGTTATTAAGAGCAGATAGTTCTTTACTTTGAGGTTTCTTTCCAGTGTATCTGTTCCTTTTAGCTTTAATTTTATCCATACTTGAAGTATCAGAAAATAGAATGTTTTCACTTATTTCTTCATACACTTCATTAAGTGCTTCAATGCTAGTACTATCAGATAATTCATAAAGAATAGATTCTAAATAATTTAATTCTTTTTCTGCATCATCTTTTTGCACTTGTGTTATTGCTAGTGTAGATTTTAATTTATTATATTTTTTAAAGTATTTTTGAGCATTTTGAGTAATATCATAATTAACATCAATAGGAATTTCTATTTCTGAATTATCGTAATAGTTAAGAAGAGTAAGTTTTGAAATATTATCTTTTTTAAAATTTGTATCTTTATATAAATATATATTTGATTTTAATATTTCACCATATATACGATACTTTTCCATATCATTACATGAAGCAATTTTGTCATTTATATTTTTTAATTTTCTACTAAATTTATCCAAAGTTCCATTAATAACATTCAAAAGAGCATTTTTGAAATTATTAAATTCTTCTGAAACAATTTTACTATTATAGAAATCATCTAATTGAAAATTAAAATCGAAATCTGTTTTTTTGCTTTCATTTGATATTGAGACAGTATAACCTTTTTCAAGTTGTATAAATGAAAATGATCCACTTAAAATATTACTAATGTAATTATGAAGTTCATCTAAATTACTATCGGACAATGTATTAGTAATCTTTAATTTACTTATTGCATAATTTATAAATTGTTTACTAATACCATTGAAAGTTTTTGGAACTGCATCTGAAATAATATTTTCATCAGCTTTTTTTGATTCTGCTATAAAAGTAGCTTTATCGATTTTTAAAAAGTCTAATTTTGGATTCTCAGGCAAACTATAATATTGGTTAGGCAAAATATGCCTTGTAGAATCAATTGAACTATATCTTTTTAATGCATCAATGATTTTATATTCTTTATTAAGAAGAACAACATTACTGTATCTACCCATAAGTTCTATTGATAAAGTTTTAATTACTGTATCATCAAGAGTGTTTAATCCTTCAAATTCTATATAACAAATACGTTCTAATCCAACCTGATAAATACGTTTGATTCTATAGTTCATGAGATTTTTTCTAAGAACCATACAAAAATTAGGAGCTATCATTGGATTAGGTTTACTTGTAGTAGTAAGATTAAGTCTATAGTTATTGGCAGAAGTATCTATGTTTAAAGCATAATGTTTATTTTTATATATGCCAATTAAACAATTATTGTCAGTAGGTTGAAAAACACTATCAACTTTTCCACCAACTAATGATTGTAATTCTTGAACTATGCAATTAAGTGCAATTCCATCAAAAGCCATTTTTTACCTTTCTTAAGATTAAGATGTTTCTATTATAACACAATTTAAACCTTTTGAATACTTGACATTAAGGGTTTTTGAAAATATAATACCCACAGTGGAGAAAGTTAATGCAAAAAAATAATTTGAGATTTAACAATATGTCAGATGAAGAAATCGTTGATTTATGCAAATCAAAGGATAAAGAAGCGATGGATTATTTACTTAATAAATATAAATCTGAAGTATATTTGAAAACAACTAAATATTATATTAATGGAGCAGAGCAAGAGGACCTTTTTCAAGAGGGAATGATTGGTCTCTATAAAGCTATTAGAGATTTTGACAAGACCAAAGAAATATCATTTAAGAACTTTGCTTATCTATGTATTGAAAGACAAATCATGACAGCAATTAAAGGTTCAAATCGTCAAAAGCATGCACCACTCAATTCAGCTGTATCTTTAAATCAATCAAGTTTCGAAAATAATGATGGAGATGAGGTTAGTGATTTAATTGATACTTTAGATACTCACATAATTGAAGATCCTTTAGAAACATTGACTAAACAGGAGTATTTCTCATATGTAAATGATACCATTGACAAAAGCTTAAGTGAATATGAGAAAAATGTTTTAAATAAATATATAGCAGGAGAATCTTATAAAGAAATTGCAGAAAGTTTAGATACTCCAATTAAATCAGTAGATAATGCTATTCAAAGAATTAGAAAGAAAACAATTAAAAATATTGGAAAAGAAGAAAATTAGTTGATAATTACTTTAAGTAATGTTATAATAAAAACTGCTAATGTTTCTATGCCTATATAGCTCAGTCGGTAGAGTGCATCCTTGGTAAGGATGAGGTCACCAGTTCAATCCTGGTTATAGGCTCCATATATAAAGAAAGTCAATCAATTATGATTGGCTTTTTATATTTGTCAAATACAATCAAATATGGTATTATAGCATTACTAAAGGGAGATTTATGAAATTTATAGTTGATAAAGAATTATTTAATTTAATACCTAATGTGTGTTTTGGAGTTATTATTGCACATGATATTGATAATTCAAAAGAATATCCTGAAATAGAAAGCTTTCTTGATAATGAAATTGAAAACATAACAAAGAAATATCAAGATGTTAAAGCAAAAGAGATTCCAGAAATTGAATTATATAGAGAAGCTTTTAGAAAAATAGGAATTAATCCTAATAAGTATATGAGCTCTATTGAAGCTTTAGTAACTAGAACTCTAAAGAGCAAGATGGTTCCACATATTAATCCTTTAGTTGATTTAGGAAATGCTCTATCTTTAAAATATATTATTCCATTAGGAATACATGATATTGATAAAGTAAAAGGTGATATAGAAGTAAGACCTGCTACTAAAGAAGATAGATTTATTCCATTTGGAGAGACAGAATCAGAAACACCTGATGAAGGTGAAATTATCTATGTAAGTGGAAATGATGTAAGAACTCGTAGATGGATTTGGAGACAAGGCGAAAATGGCAAAGTAGATAGCTCTATTAAAAATGCATTCATACCATTAGATGGCTTTATAGAAAACAAGGAATCTATATTAAGTTTGCAAGAAGAATTTGAAAACAAATTAAAGAACTATGGAATAAAATGTACAAAAGGATTTATAGATAAAGATAATAATATGTTTGAATTTTAAGAGAGGAAACTATGCTTACTAAAAGAAAGAAAATAATACTATCTTTAATTTTAATAGCAATAATAGCTAGCTTTATTGTTTATGTGTATAGCACTCAAACTAAAGTAACTAATCCTTATCCCATGGATCAAAATTACTTTTTAAAAAGAGGAGCAATAAATATAACTTTGAATACAACTGAGAATGAAGTTGTAAATGAAGTAGTAGAAGAAGCTCCTGTTCAAGAGGTTGAAAAAGTAGTTGAGTATAAAGGCAAAAAAATAGAGATTCCAAAAGCTACTATAGCAACAGCTCCAGTAGAGGATAATGAAAAGTCTCAAAAAACAGGAGGAGAAAAAGTGAATGTTGCCTCATATGAAGCTCTTGGTGGTGAATGGAAAGGTATTGATGTTTCTTATTGGCAAGGAAATATAGATTGGAAAGCTGTAGCTGATAGTGGAATAGATTTTGCAATACTTAGAGTAGGCTATAGAGGATATTCAAGTGGAAAAATGTTTGAGGATAGCACTTTCTCTAGAAATGCAAGAGGAGCTATAGCAAATGGAATTAAAATAGGAGTTTATTTCTATTCAGCTGCAATAAATGAAGATGAAGCTTTACAAGAAGCAGCGTGGGTTTGTAATAGAATTTCTGGATATGGTATTACTTATCCAGTTGTTTACGATTTTGAGGACTTTGGAAAATATAGATGTAGCGAATTAACAGGCGCAGATGTAACTAAGAATGCTCTTGCTTTTTTTAACTATGTTTCATCTAGAGGATATTCTCCAATGATGTATGCTAACCCTAGTGACCTTTCTAAATACATTTCTAGAAGTTCATTTCCTATGAAGTTTTGGCTTGCACACTATGTAAAAGGTGCTCCAGAGAAAAAATCATCTTATTCTGGAAGTTATCAAATGTGGCAATATACTTCTCAAGGAACAGTCCCAGGAATAAACGGACCTGTAGATATGAACATTGCATATTTTGGCTTTAAAAAAGCAGAACAACCAAAACATATACATGAATTTTCAAATTTTGTATCTACTAAGAAAAAGCCTACATGTACAGAAAAAGGAATAGAGATATATAGATGTAGTTGTGGAGAAGTAGAAGAAAGAGAAATAGATATAAAGCATAATCTCTCAACTAAGGTAGAAGGAAATTATGAAATAACATATTGCTTAGATTGTGATTTAGAAATATCGAGAAAATTAATTTCTACTAACACAAATACTACAAATCAAAATAGTATTTCAAATGTGAATACAACTAGTCAAAATACTATTTCAACAAACACAATAGTTGATAAGCCTATTAATGAAACCAAAAATGAAATTAAGGTTGAAAATGAAACATAGATAGAGTAAACTCTATCTATGAATTTATGCAGATGTAGTTTAGTGGTAGAATGAAGCCTTCCCAAGGCTAAGGTGGGAGTTCGATTCTCCTCATCTGCTCCAAAAGCAAAGAAGACAGCCAACAAAAGGCTGTTTTTTTGTTTTTGGTATTTGTAAGAGAATTACCTAAATTTGACATTTTTTGCAATCTATACTATAATATGTTTTACCGTTCGTAGATATAGCGAATAAAAATAAGTGTATCAAGTACATGTTAACTCTAGCAATAATTTATGGAGGAATATTGTATGGAGTACTACAAAGTAGCGGCAAAGTGGTGGGCAGATAAACTTCGGAAATTAGGGCCTGGAAACTTTAACAATGGAGATGAAAGCATCTCTGGAGGTGTGACAATGGCTCTAGACACCATGTTGGCTATGAACTCGAAGCCTTCTGATGACGCAATCGATTTATTCGAAGAAAAGTTAGCAAAAGCTATTAAAGAGTATCTTGAAAAGCAAGATTATATTATCTTGTCTGTAGACTATGGACCGGATTACATTCTGGCAAGTATTGCAGAGAAGAGTGGACTAAGCACTAGATGCTTCCCTTGGAAAACCACAATGTGGGTTCGCAAAGATAAGGTATCTGTGCGTGCTGGATATGGTGCACCAATCAAGGTAATCTTTTCTGAATAAGCCCAACACAAATTTGAGATTTCAACCATACGAAATAAAGCAGTCTCTCACACTGAAAAGTGTGAGGGGCTGTTTTTATTTTAAACTTAGAAAGTATTTAATGATGATGATTTAAAATAACCATAAATGTAATATAAATGAAATAATACCTAAAACCTTTTTAATTTCTAAAAAAATAGAAAATGAATAAAAAAAGAATTATTGAAATAATAACAATAGATTGATATAAAAGCTTATAAGAAAACTAATATTGTGATATTAAAGGAAGTTTTTATAAAATGAAAAGTGTGTTAAGAATTCTCACTCTAATTATAATTATTGCTGTTCTTTTATTACCTGTAGCATCATTGGCAATGCAAGAGAATGATAATGGAATAATGAAGATTTATCCAGTTTTAGAAAAAGGCTTTGAGTTTGAGGAAATAAAAGGCTTTGACATTAAAGGATATGCCCAAGCGGATGAAACAACAAATGAAAAGGTATTAGTAAGTAGTACTTTTGAAAATTATGGATATCATACCTTTTTAAATGTAAATGGTATAAATGGCAATATGGATAGCCCTCTTGTTGTGGATTTAGAGGCATTAGATAGTTTAGATCCAGATTATGACTATACCGAGGAAGAATTATTACAGATTACAGGGTATGATAAGATACTAGCTATGCAATATACAGAAGTTGAAGGAATTGGATGGCAAAATATTGATGGGATTGATTTAAGAGTTTCTACTCAATTTATAAATGAGGGAGACCAAGTTCAAATTATCTATGATTTAAAAAATACCACAAATGAGAGAGCAACTATTTCACTTGCAACTGCTGCTGATGTAAGTATAGATGGAGATGATAAGGCTACAATTGAAAGACTAGAAGATGGTTCAGGAGTAAAGCTATGGACAAATGAAGGAAAATCAGGAAGACCTGTGCAATTTGTTTTTTATGGCAAGAATGTTCCTGGAACAACTGCAGTAGATAATTTATGGATTGGCGAATGGGATGATGATAAACATTTCATTAATATGTTTAATGATAATTCTAGTGTTGGGAAACTTGAGAAAACAGATAGCTCATTTGCATATTCATGGGTTAATAGAATAATTGAGGCAGGTGAAGAACAAAAATATACAGTTTTAATGCAAATAGGAGATATCAAAAAACCTAACACAGGTATTTTTATCGATGAAAACAAGAAGTTCTATTATAAAGATGTAAGAATAAATGGAGTAATTACTGATGATGACTTAAAAGATACGGTTACAATACATTATATAGTAGATGGAGAAGAATATTCTTTAGCACCAATATCAACTAATGGTTCATCTGAAAATTTTGTTATAGATCTAACTCCTTTAAATTTAGAGCCTAATTCTTCACATACAATAAAAGTATGGGCTACTGATAGTACCAATAGTAACAGTAATGTAGAAGAAAAAACATTTGTTATTTACAAATTATATGATCCAGAAATAAAACTATCTACAAAAGAATGGGCTAAAAGTGTTTCTTTCAAAATAATAGACTCAAAAAACGATAAATCTGTTGTAGATACTTATCAATATAGATTTAATAGTGGAACTTGGGTAGATTGTTCAAAAGATACTGATATTCCAGTTGAAGGAAATGGAATTGTAAAAATTGAAGTAAGAATTAAAGGTATAGATACCAATGATTTCTCAAGTATTGTTACAGATAATGCGAAAATTGACAATAAAAAACCTTCTACTACTAAGCCAGATGCAGTAGCAACTACAAATTCGATTACGGTTACTTTTAAGCAAACTGATTCGGAGAGTGGTATAGATGATACTAAAACTATGTATGCAATAAAGAAAAATGGTACGTGGAGTGATTGGCAATCTGAAAAAACATTTACTGGACTAAATATTGATACAGAATATGCAATTAAAACAAAGACAGAAGATAAAGTAGGAAATTCTTCTGAATCTGAAGAACTTACAATAAAAACTAGTAAAGAAACTCCAATAACAGAAAAGGATCAACAAACCACAGATAAAGAACAACAAATAATAGAAAAGAAACAAAAAACCACCGAAGAGAAGACACAAGTAATAGAAAAGGATACTACTACTGCAACAGGAAAGCTTCCACAAACTGGACAAATTTCTATTATATCAAAAGTATTCTTACTTGGTTCGATATTGGGATTGTTACTAATTGTGTATAAAAAGATTAGAATGAATAATGATATTAAATAATATTAATAAGTAATAAAGATAGATAAATAAAGAGCCATATATTCTGTATGGCTCTTATTGTTTTATTAAGATATTATTAATAATAAAGTTCAAAATATTTTATTTTACTATATTTTATAATATTCTTTAAAAGAATTGATATATTTTTCTCTCATAGCAACCATTATATTAGAAGCTACTTTTATTGCTACTTCATTCATATCAAGTTTTGTTGTATCTAAGAAAAGAGAATCATTAACACTTTCTTCAAATAAACCTTTTAAGTCATTTAAACTATTATTATATTCATTCAAGTTATCTATATTTAAGAAATGTCTTTCTTCTAAAGCTAAACTTGAATTATAATCTCTTTTTAAAGAGGCGATAGGGTCTGCATAAGTAATTACTAAAAAATCAATTAATTCTTTTGACTTTAATTTATATTTTTCTCTTGCTTCACAATATAATTTTTTAGGCATTTGTTTTTTTATAAATCTTCTATAATTCCATATTTGTCTATCATTAATAGAACGATCAATAATTATAATCTCTTTATCACTTTTAATAGCATCTTCTAATTCTTTAGTAACCTCTTCAATAATTGCCATATTGGATTCTGTTGAAGTAACATCATTAAATTTTGGTTTAAAGACTTCTTTATAATATTTAGAGGTTGTAAATTCTTCAATTATTGTTGTTTTAAATCCACCTTTTTTAAAGAAATCATATAGATTATTAATAGTAGTGGTTTTTCCTGTACGAGGAGTTCCGCTAAATTCTATACAATAAGGTTTTGAAAGAGGAGCTAATTTCTTTAATCTTTGAAGCTCAATTTTTTGAGCATGTAGCCTTTTTAATTTTTCATAGTATTTTTTATTATCGTTAAAAATTGTATCTTTTAAATATGAATTCTCTTTAGGAGAAAAGACAAAGTCTAATGCGTTCTTTAATCTAATAAATATTGGAAGGCTTTTATCTTCACCATAAATTAGACTTTTATATATATTAGTGTAGTACCATTTTTGTTGTTCTTCACCTCTATTGAAATTTGAAAAATCACGTTTACCACTTTTTGCAAATTTATTACCTAAGTCTTCTAAGTTATTTATTTTATCTGCACAAATAACAAATTTCTTTTTTAAAGGTAATGTTTTTGTTTTTTCAATAGTTTCTTTTTTTCTTTCTTCCCAAGGGAGAGATTTATCTGATTCAGAAGCAGACATTACTAACTCAGCTATTTCTTTACCAAAGTCTTTTTCAATGTCATCAATAGTATACTTAGTATCTTCTACAACATCATGCAAATACCCTGCAGCTATAACAGAGTCTTCACATCCATATTCTTCTAATATCATTCCAACACTAATAGGATGCATTATCATTGGTTTATCAGGTTCGCTTTTTCTAACTTGACCTTTATGAGCAAGTATAGCAAATATTTTAGCCATTTCTTTTATATCTGATATTTTATTTATTTCTAAATGCCTTTTTATAAATAGCCATTTATCCTTTAATAGTGATTCAACATCTTTTCTAAATTGTTCATATTCTTCATCTTTGCAATAATGCTTAGCATATCCATCTGTTCCATATTTATTTTGAATATGTTTATAAGAACGCTCTATTGATTGATATAGAGTTAAATCAGGATAATGCTTAAGACTATAAGAATAAGTACGTTTTAAAATAGAATCAATATCTGTAGATCTATCAGCAGAGGAAATTATTTTTCCATAATCGCTTCTAGGTTCATGTTTAGAAGATGCTCTATGATCTTCTATAGCTTCTTTAATAATTTTTCTTTGCTTATTGTCAAAGAATTTTTCCATATTTTTATCAGCTTCAAAATATTTTGCAGACAACGTTTCATGATTATCTTTATCAATATGATGAGCAATATCATGGAAAGAAGCTATTGTGTAAATCATATCTAAATCTATATTAGGAAATTGATTTGCAAATTTAAAACATCTTTTAGTTACATATTTTATATGTTCAATTCCATGACCAGATTCGTTCTTTTTGTACTCAGGTAAAACATTTTTTTCAATATACTCTTTTAATAATGGTTTAATATTTGGCATTTTAAAACTCTCCTTAAAAACAATGAAATTATACTATAAAATTGTGGATTTATAAATATTTTATTTTTATATATTTTTTGCATTTATAAAGATATTGTTGTTGTTCTGTAAAAAAAGTTATGATAAAATACCATAGAATATTATAGGAGAAAGAAATGAAAAAAAATAAAGGTTACTTGTTTATAATTGTTGTATTAATAATTGTTGTTGGAATATTAGTTGGAAGACACTATTTAAAAAATAAAAAAGTTGAAATAACTAATGAGGAACCTAAAGCAACAAAAACAGCTGATACTGTTTCTCCAACAATTACTTTTGATGAAACAATTCCTCAAATTGTAGTAAAAGGAACTGAATTTAAAACTATAGCTAAAGCTACTGATGATATAGATGGAGATTTAACAACAGAAATAATAGCAGACAATGTTGATACATCAATTCTTGGAGAACAAGATGTATTATTAAAAGTTAGTGATAAATCAGGAAATAATACAGAGAAAACTCAAAAAATAATTGTAAGAGAAGAATTGACTTCAGGACTTCCTGTAACAATGTATCATTTCTTTTATGATGATGTTAAATATTTTAAACAAGATAACAATTGGTTAAACATAAATGATTTTGATAAACAATTAAACTTTCTAAGAGAGGAAAACTTTTATTTTCCTACTTGGGAGGAAGTAGAAGATTATCTTGATGGAAAAATAAAATTACCATCAAAAAGTGTTGTACTAACTTGTGATGATGGCGATAATTCATTTTTTGATTTAGCTGTACCAGTAATGGAAAAATATAAAATTCCTGTTACTTCTTTTGTAATTACAGATTGGTATGGTCATAGATATAATCCAGAATTAGAATATGTTGTTTGGGAATCTCATTCTGCATCAATGCATAAATCAGGAGCAAATGGCAAAGGAGTTATGGTTAATTGGTCTAAAGCTCAAATTGTTGAAGATTTAAAAAGTTCATCTACTATTCTAGGAGGAGCAAATGTATTTTGCTATCCATTTGGACATTATAATGATACAGCTATAGAAGCTCTAAAAGAAGCTGATTATAAAATGGCATTTACTGTTGAAGGTGGAAGAATAAAACCTGGAATGAATAAATATAAATTACCTAGAGTAAGAGTTACAGCAGGAAATAGCTTGGAGTATTTTAAAAAATCGGTTTCATAAATAGCTAAAGGAGAATATAACTTTTTTTATGAAAAATATTTATTTTATACATACATTTACGGGGACTATATTATCTAGAATTGTTAAGTTTTATACTAAGAAACCTTATTCTCATATATCGTTTGCTTTAGATGATTCATTAAGTAGAATGTATTCTTTTGGTAGACTAAATCCATATAATCCATTTATTGGAGGATTTGTTATAGAGAATGTGAATAGAGGAACGTTTAAAAGATTTAACAAAACTAAAACCGTAATATATAAATATACAATTACTGATGAACAATATAATAAACTAAAGGCTGACATTAGATATTTTTTAAGAAATCATAGAAAGTATAAATTTAATACTTTAGGATTGTTCTTTGTAATGTTCAATAAGAGGATAGAAAGAAAGAATCACTTTTATTGTGCAGAGTTTGTTAAGTATTGTATGGAAAAAGAAAACATAATAACAAATCTTCCTCAGATAGTAAAACCAGAAGATTTTATAAAGGTTAAAGAAATGCATCAAGTTTATACTGGAAGACTGCATGATTATGATAAATTGAAATTAGTTGCTTAATGTAACTTTTGGAGGTACATATGAAAGAATATTTAGAGTCTGCAGAAGATGTTCTAAAAGGATTAAAATCAAATGAAAATGGATTAAGCGAAAAAGAAGCTGAGGCTAGATTATTAAAAGATGGAAAAAATAAACTAGATGAACCGCCTAAAGATGGTATCATAAAGAAATTTTTTACCTCTTTATTAGATCCAATGATTATTATGCTACTTGCAGCAGCAGGTATTTCACTTGTAACATCTATTATTAGTCATGAGTCTTTTGCTGATGTAATAATAATATTAGTAGTAGTTATAATGAATACAATTTTAGGAATATTCCAAGAAAATAAAGCTGAAAATGCTATTGAATCATTAAAAGAAATGACAAAAGCAACTTCTAAAGTTCAAAGAAATGGTTATGTGTCTACTATTAATAGTGAAGACTTGGTAAAAGGAGATGTTATTGTATTAGAAGCAGGAGATAGTGTTCCTGCTGATTGTAGAATCATTGAATCACATAGCCTAAAAGTTGAAGAAGCGGCATTAACAGGAGAATCTGTTCCAATAAATAAAATAGTTGATATCTTAAATTTAGAAGATAAATCTATTAATGTTCCTTTAGGTGACAGAACAAATATGCTATATAGCGGAAGTAATATAGTTTATGGTAGAGGAAGAGCTGTAGTTGTTGCAACTGGAATGGAAACAGAAATGGGTAAGATTGCAGATGCTTTGCAAAATGCAGTTGAGGATAAAACCCCACTTCAAAAGAAAATGGCTGAGATATCAAAAGTACTAACTAAACTTGTTGTAGTTATAAGTATTTTAGTGTTTATTGCAGGACTAGTTAGAGCAAAATCTTTATCAGGAGAAACTGTTTTAGATACATTTATGGTAGCTATAGCTTTAGCTGTTGCTGCTATTCCTGAAGGATTACCTGCTATAGTAACTATTATTTTATCTATTGGTGTTACATCAATGGCTAAGAGAAATGCGTTAATCCGTAAAATAAGTGCTGTTGAAACATTAGGATGTACACAAATTATTTGTACAGATAAAACAGGAACTTTAACCCAAAATAAAATGACAGTTACAAAATATAAAACAAATGATAGCAAATTACTTGCAACAGCAATGGCACTATGCAATGATGCAACATTGAAAAAAGGTGAAAGAGAAGCTATAGGAGAGCCAACAGAAGCGGCTCTAGTAAACTTTGCTAAGAATAAAGATTTACCAAAATATAAATTATTAGGAAGCAATCCTAGAATAGGTGAGGCACCATTTGATAGTATTAGAAAAATGATGTCAACCGTACATCGTACACCAGATGGTATTATTCAATATACCAAAGGTGCACTTGAAATGGTAATTAATAGATGCGATAGATATGTTGCAGAAAATGGTGAAGTAAAACCTTTAACAGATAAAATAAAAGAAGAATACATTGAAGAAAATAATAGATATGCTGATGATGCTTTAAGAGTACTTAGTGCAGCATATAAAGAATATGAAAAAGAACCAAAAAATTATAATGCTGAAACATTAGAAGATAAAATGATATTTATAGGATTTGTTGGAATGATAGATCCTTGCAGACCAGAAGTATTTGCTGCTATTGATAATTGTAGAAGTGCAGGCATAAGACCAATAATGATTACAGGTGATCATAAAGATACTGCAGCTGCTATAGGAAAGAACTTAGGTATCATTAGAGAGAAAGATGAAGCAATCACTGGAGCAGAAATAGAAAACTTAGAAGGCAAAGAATTAGCTGATTGTATAAGTACACATTCTGTTTTTGCTAGAGTTCAACCAGAACATAAAACTAAAATTGTTAATTGCTTAAAAGAGCAAGGCTATATAGTTGCTATGACAGGAGATGGAGTAAATGATGCTCCTTCAATTAAGTCAGCAGATATTGGTGTTAGCATGGGAATTACAGGAACTGATGTCACAAAATCTGCTTCTGATATGGTTTTAGCTGATGATAATTTTGCAACCATAGTAAATGCAGTTGAAGAAGGAAGAAAAATTTATGATAACATAAGAAAGGTTTTACAATTCCAATTAGCTACCAATATTTCTGAAGTAATTTATATATTTGTTGCTTCAGTTCTAGGAATAACTATTTCAACACCTGCTCAATTGTTATGGATTAACTTAGTTACAGATAGTACCCCTGGTTTAGCACTTGGAATGGAAAAGGCAGAAGGAAATGTAATGCATAGGGAGCCAAGGAAGTCTAATGAAAGTGTATTTGCTCACGGAGCTGCTCCTGCAATTGCAATACATGGTTTAATAATGGCGACTTTAGCTATCGCTGCATTCTTTATAGGACATTATATGGAAACTGGAGTATTAGAAATAACAGAATCTAAAGATGGTATGACAATGGCATTCTTAGTTGTAAACTTTATACAATTGTTCTATGCAATTAATATGAGAAGTCAAAGAGAATCTATTTTTACATTAGAACACAAAAATTTCTGGCTTCTAGGATCTGCATTAGTTACGACTCTTCTTACATTAGTAGTAGTATATGTTCCAGTACTTTCAAATTTATTTGGATTAGCTGAAATTAGTTTAGAAGAATTTTGCTTAAGCATTATACTTGCATTCTTAATAATACCAATTACAGAAATATATAAAGTAATAGAAAGAAAAGTATCTAAATAGAATAGGTAATAAACTAATAAAAAATAAAAATAAAGACTACCTAAAGGTAGTCTTTTATAATATTTAAATATTATAACATTCGAATATTTTAATTATTATTCTGCTGCTGGTTCTTCTTCAGTTTTTGTTCCTGTTGTAATTAACATTGTTGTTTCACTAGTTGTAGCTGAGAATTTAGAATATTTTTCATTATTAACATATAATAAGAAATTAGAAATAGTTTCTTCTCCGCTATCTAGAAGAACTACATTAAATTTAATTTTGTTATTTGGAGCAATACTTGAATTTCCTTTAGGAATAACTGTTAAAACAGTTCCACTAATGAATGCTTGACATTCATTTGCTTCTTTTAATTCAGCTGTACCATTAGTTTCAATCTCGTATTTCCATGAACTAACATCTTTATCACTATTATTAGCTAAAGTTATTTCATATAATATCGCTTTTTTTCCATTTTCGTTCCAAGATGTTAATTGAGTATAAGAGGTTCTAACTCCTGATTTTTCAATTTCTGCTGAATTTCCTTCCATAGTTTTGTAAAGGTCAGAAATCCAAAATGCTAAAAATAAAATAATTAATGCAAAAGCAATAACAGCACATGTTAATATCCAAACCCATTTTACTGTATAATCTTTAGGTTCTTTTTTTACTTTTTCTACCTTTGATTTTGCAGCTGTCTTAGGTTTTGAAGTTGCTTTTGGCTTTGAACTTGCTTTAGGCTTTGCCATAATTTTCTCCTTTCGTATGGTCTATAAATTAGACATAAATTAATTATATTTATTTTATCACATTAATTTTATAATAAAAATTGAAATTGTATATTGAAACAAAAATGATAAATTAATGATATATTGGAAAACAAAAAATATTGTGATATACTTTTAATATAATATTTTTCAAAAGACAAATGGAGGAGTTATGAAACTGACCTTTTTTAAAATTTTGATTATTATTTGCATTATAATTTTATCTTTTTTATTCTATAAAAACCTAAATGATGTAAAAGAAAAAATAGCAAATCAAGATATAGTCTTAGATCTTGTAACGAGTCATGATGGATATCATGAATTATATATGAAACAATTTGAAGGAATTCAAAGTAAAGACGATACTATTAAAATTATTAAAGAAGTATATCTAAAAAACTCAAATAAAATTGTTAAACCACAAATACAATTTGGAGATAAAGTTATTAGGAATGAAAATGAATTATCAGATGAAGATTTAAATAAATTTGATAATTATGAATTTTCTTATGATAGCGAATTTGATATTCTAAAAATAACAGGACTTGAAGGATTGGAGGATGATACAAATGAGTAAATCAAAAAAAGAAAAGAAATCATTCTCAATCATTAACTTAGTACTAGTTGTAGCGGTAATAGCATCACTTTTTATAGATGGATTATTAATTGTAAAAACTTTAGAAAATCATAATAAAGACGAAGCTTTATTTTCAATGGATTATTATAAAAAAGAAGAAACTTATAAAGCTTTTAATGACGTTTTTAATTATTATAGTGGGAAAATATCAAGCGAACAGACAATAGAATTAGGATCTCTAGTTCAAAAACATAATAATGTTAATAGAAAAAAGATTTATCAAATAAGAGTAACTCTAAATAATATGATATTTCTTTTGAAAGATGATATTGATTATTCAAAATTCAAAGAATGCATTTCAGATAGTAGTTATTTAGCAGAAATAAAATATGATGAAACAACTAATTTAGTAAATGAAATTAGTTTAACAGTAGTTAACGAGGATATTGATACTTCTGTAGAAGAATGAGCAAAGCTAGTCATAATGAATAGGAGAAGAAGTTGATTTATAAAATATTATTGTATTTATTAGCCATCAATGTAATTACTTTTTTAATGATGGGATATGATAAACATGAGGCAAAAAAAGGAAATTGGCGTATTAGTGAGAAAACGCTATTTACATTAGTTGTCATAGGTGGAAGCATTGGTGGAATAATTGGAATGTTTACATTTAGACATAAGACAAAAAAATGGTACTTTAGATTTGGCTTCCCAATTATACTTATATTACAAATACTTGTAGTAATTGATTTAGTAAGGAGATTTAATTAAGAGATAAGAGAATGAAAAAGGATAATAATCATAATATTAGGAATTTCATAATTTTTCTCATACTAATTATTATTACTTTTACTATATTCTTTAAAAGTAGAAATGTTGAAGAAATAATAGTTGTGTTCAAGCAAACTAATGGATTATACATTGGGATTGCTTCTATATGTATGCTTATTTATCTTTGCCTAGAAGGAGCAAATATAAAACGTACATTAAGAAAGCTAGGAACCAAAATAAGTCCGTTAAATGCTATAAAATATAGCTTTATTGGTTTCTTCTTTAGTGGAATTACTCCTGCAGCATCAGGAGGACAACCTATGCAAATTTATTTTATGCATAGAGATGGAATTGATATAGCTCAAAGTACAATAACTCTTTTAATTAATTTAATGAGCATGCAAATTACTACTATTACAATTGCTCTAATATCTGTTTGCTTTAGTTTTAGACAAATGGATGTTGGATTACGAGTGTTTTTCATAATAGGAATTCTTTTAAATTCTTCTGCATTAACATTGCTTCTCCTAGGAATATTTAATGAAAAAATAGCAAAAAAACTTATTGATTTATTAATTAAAATTTTGAAGAAAATTAAATATAAAAAGATAGATGCCGTTCAGAAAAAACTAGAAGAAGGAACTATTAATTATCAAAATTGCAGCCAATATGTTAAAAATAATAAAAAGATGTTTTTAAAAACAATTGCTATTACAATGTTTCAATTTTTAACATATTATTCAATTACTTTCTGGATATATAAAGCTATTGGATTAAATGAATATTCAATAATGAAATTGATATCTATGCAATCTGTAGCTTTTGCAACAACTTCAGGAATACCTTCACCAGGAGCTGTTGGAGTTAGTGAGGCCGCATATATAGGAATATTTAAAACTATTATTCCTGAAAATATGGTTGATAGTGCTATGCTTTTAAGCAGAGGAATAAATTTCTATTTTGCAATGCTTATATCTGGAATAGTTGTTCTTATGAGTTCAATTCTATTTAAGAGAAAAAAGCAAAAGAATTGACTTTTTATGCCAAAAATGGTATAAATATATTGATGTTGAAAGAGAAAAAATATAGGTTGAGTTTAAGAGAGAATGGATGTTGGTGGAAATTCCTAAATGAACTATATGGTGGAGCTCTGGAGTCGATAAACTAAATAAATTAAGGTGGACACTTTATATGTGTCAATTAGGGTGGAATCGCGGAATTCCTATATAAAATATATAGCTTTCGTCCCTAACTATTAAAAGTAGTTAGGAATGAAGGCTATTTTTGTTTCTAATTTACTTTACTCGAAATTTATTTAAGGAGGTATTCATATCATGAAATTAGAAGATATGGAAACAATTGTGAGTTTATGTAAAAACAGAGGGTTTATTTATCCTGGTTCTGAGATTTATGGAGGACTTGCAAATTCATGGGACTATGGTCCTTTAGGTGTAGAACTTAAAAATAATGTAAAAAAAGCATGGAATAAAAAATTTATTCAAGAAAGAAATGATTCTGTAGGACTAGATTCTGCAATTATTATGAATCCTAAAACTTGGGAAGCAACAGGACATGTTACAACATTTAATGATCCATTAATAGATTGTAAATCTTGTAAAACAAGACACAGAGCTGACAAACTTATTGAAAATTGGGGCGCTGAACATGACCAAGATATTTGTGCTGATGGAATGAGCAATGAAGAGTTAATAAAATTCATTGATGATAAAGAAATTAATTGTCCTAATTGTGGCAAACACAATTTTACTGATATTAGACAATTTAATTTAATGTTTAAAACATTCCAAGGTGTTACAGAAGACTCTTCATCAACAGTTTATTTAAGACCAGAAACTTGCCAAGGCATTTTCGTTAATTTTAAAAGTATACAAAGAACTACTAGAAAAAGAGTACCTTTTGCTATTGGTCAAATTGGTAAAGCTTTTAGAAATGAAATAACACCTGGTAACTTTATATTTAGAACTCGTGAATTTGAACAAATGGAATACGAGTTTTTCTGCAAGCCAGGAACAGATTTAGAATGGTTTGAATATTGGGAAAATTATTGTAGAGAATTTCTAATTAGTTTAGGAATGAAAGAAGAAAATATTAGATTTAGAAAACATGCTAAAGAGGAATTAGTATTCTATAGTAAAGCAACTACTGATATTGAATTTAATTATCCATTTGGTTGGGGAGAACTATGGGGCATTGCTGATAGAACAGATTATGACCTAAATAGACACCAAGAATTTTCTAAACAAGATATGTCTTATATGGATCCAGAAACAAATGAAAAATTTATTCCATATGTTATAGAACCATCAGTTGGTGTTGATAGATTAATGCTAGCCTTTTTATGCAACAGCTATGAGCTTCAAGAACTTGAAGGTGATGATTCAAGAGTAGTACTTCATTTACATCCAGCACTCGCACCATATAAAGTTGCTGTTTTACCATTATCTAAAAAGTTAAATGAAAAAGCTATGGAAGTTTTTGATATGCTTTCTAAGAAATACATGGTTGATTATGATGAATCTGGATCAATTGGTAAAAGATACAGAAGAGAAGATGAAATAGGAACACCTTATTGTGTAACAATAGATTTTGACACATTAGAAGATGGACAAGTAACAATTAGAGATAGAGATACTATGGAACAAGTAAGAATTCCTATTGAAGAAGTTGATAAATATCTTTCTGAGAAGGTTGAATTTTAATGTATTATCATTCAAATAGTGATGAAATTATTTTTTTTGAAAAGAAAAGATTTTCTGATGAGTATCGACCAACATATAGAGAAGTATTGTTTATTTTAAAAGATTTTGAAATTTTAAGTAATGAACAAGTTGGAAAGATACAAAACATGCTAGATAAAAGAGTAAAACCTGAAATTTGGCAAAGAATTAAACAAGTGGCATATTTTGATGAATCCAGTTACCCTGAGTTACAAACATTACGTGCACAAGTTTTTTCAAAAAATTCTACATATCAAAAGTTAATACAAGAAGGAAAAGTTATTCCTTTTGAGAATTTTGAATTCAATAAAGGGATAACACTAAAAGAAGCTTTAAAAGATGTTGAAATAAGTACATATTCTTCTATGTATGAATATTTTGCAAGAGGAGAAAACATAGGAACATGTGGCTTTTCAAGCAAACTAATAGGAGTAATGTTTGATCAAAAAAGCATAATATGTGAAAGAGGACATTTAAAAGCTTTTGAGGGAACTCCTGCAAGCGAAAAAGGTCAACACGCATGGATTGTAGTTAAACATAAAGACATAGAATATGTTGTAGATACAAGTTTATGTTTGATGATTCCACTTGAGTATGCCAGAGAAGAACTTGATTATGTCCCAGAAAGAGCATATCCAATAAAACTTGCAATTGAAGAACGTTCTGATGAAGGAGATATGCTTTATTCACATTATTCTTTTCAAGATTATCCTACAAAAAATAAAGCTTCTTATGATCTTTATAGAAAAAACAAGGAACTATATAAATTAAAACAAAAAGAAACAAAAGATATGGAGATTTAAATATAATAGGTGGATTAGTTTATGAGTAATGATATTGGCATTGATTTAGGAACGACCACAATAATGGTTTATAAAAAAGGTAAAGGAATTGTTTACAATGAGCCTTCAGTAATTGCATTTGATAAAAAAACTGGTGAAGTTATTGCCTTTGGAAATAAAGCAAAAGAAATGTTAGGACGAAATCCTAATACCATCGAAGTAATAAAACCATTAGAAAATGGAGTTATTTCTAATTTTAGTGCAACAGAACAATTACTAAGATGTATTTTAAAAAAGGTTGTTGGAAATAGTTTGTTTTCACCTAATATTATGATATGTGTACCTTCAAGAGTTACCGAAGTAGAAAAAAATGCAGTAATGG
This sequence comes from Clostridiales bacterium UBA4362, assembly GCA_002393975.1. GTDB lineage: Bacteria > Bacillota > Clostridia > TANB77 > CAG-508 > CAG-793. The sequence goes on along the minus strand of DGSM01000024.1, from coordinate 348 downwards.
ATGCTGCTGAAGCTTCTGGAGGGAAAAGAGTTTATCTAATAGAAGAACCCGTAGCAGCAGCCTTAGGTGCAGGAATCAATATATTTCAAAAGCAAGGACATTTAATAGTTGATATTGGTGGAGGAACCACAGATATAGCAGTTATATCTGAAGGCACATCAATTGTAAAATCATCAATAAATATTGCAGGTAATACTTTTGATGATGCTATAAAGAATATGCTGTTTAGAAGATTTAAACTTCAAATAGGTGATACTACTGCTCAAAAAATAAAGGAAAAGATAGGTGGATGTATTAGTATTGAAGATGAAGAAACTATGGTGGTTTCTGGTAAAAATTCCGATACTG
>DGSM01000067.1 GCA_002393975.1 Clostridiales bacterium UBA4362 | reverse complement strand
AATACCTTTACTGGAAAAAGCGGAATAATAGATATAGAAAGAGAAGTTGAGCATTCAGGAAGTGCACATTCAAAAGGTGTATTAATACTTAATGGATATTTAGGAGAAACTTTTGCTAAGAATATGCCATTATCACTTACAGGTTCAATTTGTTTTGAACAAATGTATAATGAGATAGATGGAGATTCAGCATCTAGTACAGAGCTTTATGCATTACTTTCATCTCTTGCTAATATTCCAATAAGTCAAGGAATTGCAGTAACTGGTTCAGTAAACCAAAAAGGAGAAATACAATCAATTGGTGGAGTTAACGAAAAGATAGAAGGCTTTTTTGAAGTTTGCAAAAATAATGGTCTTACTGGTTATCAAGGAGTAATAATTCCAGAAAAAAATGTTCAAAACTTAAACTTAAATGATGAAGTAATTGAAGCAGTAAAGAATAGAGAATTTCATATATATGCTGTTTCAAATATTGAAGAGGGAATTGAAATTTTAACAGGAGTTCCTGCAGGAAATATAAATATACCAGGTACAATTAATTACTTGGCATATAACACACTAAAGAGATTTGCTAAAGCAAGCAAAGACATGTCTTAATGGAAAGGATTTATATTTTTGAAAAACAAAGATCACATTAGAAATTTTAGCATAATTGCACATATTGACCATGGTAAATCTACTTTAGCCGATAGATTGATAGAGATGACTGGAGTTCTTTCAAAAAGAGAGATGACATCACAAGTTCTAGACAACATGGATATTGAAAAAGAACGTGGCATTACTATTAAGTCACAAGCAGTTAGAATGGAGTATAAAGCAAAGAATGGTGAAACATATGAACTAAACTTAATTGATACTCCAGGACATGTAGACTTTAATTATGAGGTGTCTAGAAGTTTAGCTGCTTGTGAAGGAGCTATATTAGTTGTAGATGCTACTCAAGGAGTAGAAGCTCAAACATTAGCAAATGTCTACTTGGCATTAGATAATAATTTGGAAGTAATTCCTGTAATTAATAAAGTTGACTTGCCAAGTAGTAGGCCAGAAGAAGTAAAAAAAGAAATTGAGAATATTATAGGCTTAGATGCAGCTGATAGTCCATGCATTTCTGCAAAAACAGGCCTTAATGTTGATCAAGTTTTAGAAAAAATAATAACTGATATTCCAGCACCAGAAGGGGATGATGATGAGCCTCTTCAAGCTTTAATATTTGATTCAATATATAATGACTATAAAGGAAGTCTAGCATATGTTAGAATTAAAAATGGAACAGTTAAAGTTAATGATGAAATAAAATTAATGGCTACAGGAAAAACTTTTGTGGTTACAGAAGTAGGATACTTAGAGCCAGGATCATATAAGCCAACAGATAAGCTTTCAAGCGGTGAGGTTGGATATATAGCTGCATCAATAAAAAGTTTATCAGATATACAAGTTGGAGATACTATTACAAATGCTGAAAATCCGGCAAAAGAAGCTCTTCCAGGATATAAGAAATCAGTTCCTATGGTTTATTGTGGAATATATCCAATGGATGGAGGAGACTATGAAAATTTAAAAGTTGCACTTGAAAAATTAAAATTAAATGATGCTGCTTTAGATTTTGAACCTGAAACATCAAGAGCTTTAGGAAGTGGATTTAGATGTGGCTTCTTAGGATTGCTACATTTAGAGATTTCTGAGGAAAGACTTGATAGAGAATTTGATTTAGGACTAATTACAACAGCACCATCAGTTATATATAAAGTATATAAAAATGATGGAACTGTAATGGATTTATATAATCCAGCAGATTTACCAGAGCCTAGTCAAATTAAATATATGGAAGAACCATTTGTTTCTGCAGAGATTATTACTCCAAAAGAATATGTTGGAAATGTAATGGAACTTTGTCAAGGTAGACGTGGAATATATATAGATATGGTTTACCTTGATGAAAATAGAGTTACTTTAAAATATGAAATACCATTAAATGAAATCATTTATGATTTCTTTGATAAACTAAAATCTAAGACTCGCGGCTATGCTTCACTTGATTATACTTTTAAAGAGTATAAACAATCTAATTTAGTGAAATTAGATATAGCAGTAAATGGAGAGTTTGTAGATGCACTTTCTTTTATAGTTTTTAAAGATAATGCATATTCTAGAGCTAGAGCCTTAGTAAAAAGATTAAAGGATGAGATTCCTAGACAATTATTTGTTGTTCCGATTCAAGGATATGTTGGGGGACAAATAATAGCTAGAGAAACTATTTCAGCTTTAAGAAAAGATGTCTTAGCAAAATGCTATGGAGGAGATGTTACTCGTAAAAAGAAATTGTTAGAAAAACAAAAACGTGGCAAAAAGAAGATGAGACAATTTGGTAAAGTTGAAATACCTCAAGAAGCTTTCTTAAATGTGCTTAAAGCACGTGATGGTGAAGAAGAATAAACTAAAGAAAATTTAAAGGAAGATAGAAAAATGAATGATAAGATTAATTTAGACAAAGCAAGAGAAGAATTTAAAAGATTTGTTTCTGGTTACAACATGGAAGAGAATATGATTTCACTTAAATATTCTCATTCTTTAAGAGTTGCAGAAATTGCCAAAGAACTTGGTATCTACGTTAGAGATAATGTTGATAGCAGTGTTAATGTTGAACTTGCAGAATTAATTGGTTTGCTTCATGATATTGGACGATTTGAACAATTTAAGAGATATGGAGTATGTTCTGATAGGGATACATTAGATCATGCTCTTCTAGGTGTACAAATATTAAAAGAGAATGATTATATTTATAAATTTTGTCCAATAGAACATCTTCAAGATACAATGTTAATTGCTATTTATTATCATAATAAATTCCAATTACCAGATGGTTATGAAGGACCAAATATCGTTCAAAGTAGAATAATTAGAGATAGTGATAAATTAGATATTCTTCAATTAATGAGAGAAAGAGATTTTAATACTTTATATGGAAAAGATGAAATAAGAGATCAATATATTTCTGATGTTGTATTTAATCAAATTATGAGAGGAAGTCAAATTATGACAGCTGATTTGACAAATGATATGGATTCATGGATTGAAATGATTTCATTTGTTTATGATCTATATTATCCAAAGAGTTTCCAAATATTAAAAGATGAAGGATATATAGATACTCTTCTAGATAGAGTTAATTCAGCACACAACCATGTTAAGATTGAAGAAATAAGAAAAAGTGTTAATGAATATATAGATTTTAAAGTTAAGGGAATCCAGGAATAAAATAATGAGCAAAAATAATTTTTATAATAACTCACAAGATGATGAAAAGAACTTAGATAAGATAGAAGGAAGAAATCCTATTCTTGAACATTTAAGAGCTGGAAAAGATATAAATAGATTATTTATCCAAAAAGGTGATAGAAGCGGATCTATTAATGAAATAATAGCATTAGCAAAGGATAAAGGAATAGTTATTACAGAAGTTGAAAAGACTAAAATGGATAAGATGAGTGATACTCACCATGCACAAGGCGTAATAGCAATTGTTCCTCCTTATGAATATTCATCAGTTGATGATATTATAGAAGAAGCACGTTCAAAAGGTGAAAAGCCATTTATAATTATATTAGATGGTATTGAAGATCCACATAATTTAGGCTCAATTATTAGAACTGCTGAATGTTCAGGTGCACATGGAATTATTATTCCTAAAAGAAGGAGTGCACTTGTTAATAGTACTGTTAATAAAACTTCAGCAGGAGCTTTAGAGTATATGAAGGTTGCAATGGTTACTAACTTAAATGAAACCATTAGATATCTTCAATCAAAAGATATATGGATTTATGGTACAGATATGGAAGCTACTTCTTATTATTATGAACAAAATTATGCTGATTCAGGAGTAGCAATTATAATAGGATCTGAAGGCTTTGGAATGTCAAAGCTAGTAAAAGAAAATTGTGATTTTCTAATTAAGATTCCGATGACAGGCCATATTAATTCTCTTAATGCTTCAGTAAGCGCTGCGATTGTTATGTATGAAGTTATGAATCAAAGAGGTGGAGCAGAAGAGTAAGATAGACACTAAGGAGAATTTGAATGAAGAAAAAATATAATTTGAAAAGCGGTAATCCTAAACGTAAAAGAATAATTATTTATGTAATTATTCTTTTAATTGTTTTGACTATCGCTTTTTTGTATTTTAAGACAGATATATTTAGAACAAAAAGAGGAGTGTTTATTAGATATTTTAAAACAACAGATGATGTTGTTGAGATATTAAAAGAAAAAGATGATATCGAATATAACAAAAATAAAAGAAAGAAATGTTATATGAGAAAAGGCAATTTGAAGATAGCAGATTCAACCAATATTGCAGATAGTGCAATTATGGATAAACTTTCAGCTAATATAAATGTTAAGTCAAATAAGGAAGAAGAACAAAAGAACATTGAAATAAGCCTTTATTCAGAAGAAAACCATTTAGGATCATTCACCTTATTTCAAGAAGATGAATTATATGGTTTATATTGCTCAGATATTTCTTCAGATTATATTTGTATAGAAAATAATAATATAGGAGAATTAATAAAAAATATTGAATATGAAAATGATGGTACGCTTACATCATCAGCTTTAGTGAATTCAGGATTGACTAGTATAGATTTTTTAGGGGAGAAATATAAAGGATATCCTATTGAAACAATATTAGAGCAAACTACCCCACAAAAGAATAAGCTTAATAATTATTATAAGATACTTAAAAACAATGTTCCAAATGATGCATATTATGGAGAAAATGATGTTAATATAAATATAGATGGAACTGATTATAAAGTTAATCAATATATAATGAATGTAACTGGTTCACAAAGTGCTTATTTACAAATATCACTTCTTAATGAATTATCAAGTGATAGTATCATGATGGACTATGTAACTTCTAAAATGGCGCTTTTAAACTTTGATAAACAATATACCGATATTAATTCATTAAATGAAATTATCAAGGCTAAGATAGGAGATCTAAGCCAAGCTCCTGCAAATGCAAAAGACCTTAAAATTGTAGTAAGTACATATAAACAAAAAAATATTCAAACTGAAATTACTTTTGGAGATATTAATATTAAAATTAATAATATAGAAAATGATGAAGCGGGCAAAGTTTCTATACTATCAGTTAATGATACTTCTTTAAAGATTGCTAAAAAGAATAATTCTTATAAATTTAGTATTAAAACTATTGATGAATATGATAATGAAAAAAGTTTAGCAATTAATTGGACTAGAAATGGAAAAATTGAAGATAATAATATTGCAAATAAATCTACTATAGTATTAGTTGATGGAATTAAAAAGCTTACATTAGAATATGAAGACGTAGTACAATTCGTTTCTGAAGAAGAATTAGGAACTGTAAATGACTTGAGTAATCATTCTATAGGTAAAATTAATGATTATTCTTCAGTTGATTTGAAGAAATTCATATCTGATTTAAAAAATAAAATTAATCAAGTATATATTTTAAAAGGAAGTCAAGTTGGTATCAATTTGGACCCAATCTTTGATTAATAAGACTTTAAGAAAATAAAAATGGAAAAAATATGCAAAAGTAGAAAATATAAAGCATATAGACGACAAAAAAGTTGAAAAAAGTTTTAAAAATGTGTTGACTTTTTTCAAGAAACATTATAAAATAGAATTCGTCCTCAAGAGGACGAATTTTTTGTAAGATTGGTACATCATAATGGTATCAATGATTACAAATTAGTATATTGAAAAATAAACAATGAATCCTTTGAAAAAACCAATAATAATTGCGGTAGTTTTATTGTACTACCTTTTGATTTAATCAAAGAAAAAAACAATAGTGTTTAAGAGAGCTTAAAGCTTATCAAATTAAGAATTAAACTTTACTAAGGTAAAGTAAAAATATTTTAACTTGAGAGTTTGATCCTGGCTCAGGATAAACGCTGGCGGCGCACATAAGACATGCAAGTCGAACGAACTTAATACTTTAGTTTACTATAGTAAGCGGTTAGTGGCGGACTGGTGAGTAATGCATAAGCAACCTGCCTATAAGAAGGGAATAACAGTGAGAAATCACTGCTAATACCGTATAAGCTGTGAGTACGGCATCGTACAAACAGAAAAGGAGCAATCCGC
>DGSM01000031.1 GCA_002393975.1 Clostridiales bacterium UBA4362 | reverse complement strand
TACAAGAAGAAGCTGCCGCTCAAGCTGAAGCCGAAAGGCTTGCAAAGCTTGAAGCAGAAAATCAAATTCACGACAATATATTTGTGCATTCTCAAGAAATAGCCGATCAAATGGGGCTTCTTCCTGATTATGATCCGATTCTCGCCATGTACGGGATGAGGTATCTTACTCTTGAAGAAGGTTTTACCATTGAAGGTGCCGCAGGTCTTATTGGCAATGTCTATAGCGAGTGCAAATTCGTTTTAGATGCTGATAATGGTTCTCACTTTGGAATATTCCAGTGGGACTATTCTGACAGGTGGCCTAGAATTTCGGAATATCTTGAGGAAAATGGCGTATCGCACTATTCCAGGTTCCAGGATTTTTCTGGATTAAGCCTTGACGAAAAATGCGAGTTATTCGTTTGGCAACTTCGTGCCGCTCTTCACAGTTCAGATGCTGGATACTATTCCAATACCATCGAAAATTGTAGAATTGACACGAGTGCCTCATCAAGTGCCGACAGGTGGCGTGCAAACTACGAAGTATGTAGTGGAGCTATAGAACAGCGGATGGAGTATGCTGAATATACAGCTACTCTCTACCACGAACTCTTCGATTAACCTCAAAAAGGAGCTTGGAAACCGGGTAATTCCGGTTCCAAGCCCTTTTTAATTTATATATCTTATTGTATTGTTTAAAATATAAGTTTTAATATTATTTATTTTTATTTTTATTCTTATTTTTATTTTTATTCTTATTTTTATTCTTTTATTTTTTGTTTTTTATTTTACTTTTTTTATATTTTTATATTTTTTATTTTTTAAAAGTCTAAATCTCCTTCATAATCTCTAATTGCCTTTGTCATTTCTTTTCTTTGTACTAAACAGTCCCATTTAGCAATATTTCCTTTAAATTTTAAATTAAAAACTTTTTCTACTAATCTTTTGGTTGGTTCTAAATTACAATAAATTAAAGAAAAGCCATTTAATATATCCACCATGTTTAAAAACAAGTAATCTGTTTCTTTTTCTATGTTTACTTCATTTAAGACTTTAATAATTTTATCTTCTTTTTCTTTTAAATAATCCAATACATTACATATTTCAAGTTGGCCAACAAGAACTCTTTTATCATGAGTGATCATCGGTCTTTCGCATTCCATTTCTTGTCTTAAATCTTTATCATCAAATATGGATTTTTTAATAAAAATCTCTTTAATTTTTTCTTCACTAATATCACTACAAATACTTTTTAGCCAATCAGCAATTTCTATATCTCTGCTATTTGTTATATTAGCTTTAAAATTACAACTATTAGAAACTATTCCATAATAAAGTAATATAGCCGCTTCTCTAGATGGAGTTATTCCTAAAAGTTTAAATCTTTCTGCAATTATAGTAGCACTAGCTCCTACTCTATCTATTTGAATTCTAGAAGCATTAGTATATTCATGAATAGATTTTGTAAGGCCATGATGGTCTACTACTTCAACTACACTTTCCTTGGTAATACTTTCATGAGCTTGATCAAAACCATTAAAATCTAAAAGTACAAATGTATTTTTTTCATTAGGTATATTCTTAATCGGATCTAACTTGATATCAAACATATCGCATACGATTCTCACTTCGATTCTAGGCATTTTCCATATAAAGTAATATACTTTCTCACCTAACTTATTTAGAAGCTCAGAATAGGCATACATAGATGATACTCCATCTAAGTCTGGTTCAATATAAGATGTTAATATTTTCATATTATCTCCTCTATTTAAAAAATCTACTTACAAACTCTTTTTTATCTAAATTAACAAAGAAATTCTTTCCTTCTTTAATTTCATCCATAAGTTCATATAGAGCTTTATATGCTTTATCATACTCTTCTTTGGTTATTAATATTTGATTTAAAGCTTCTTCTAATTCATCCTCATCATAAATATCTAATGCATTTCCTAGATTAGGCTTATACATAAGATCAAGATACATATCATCATAATAAGGAATGTTTTCTTCTTCCCCATTACCACCACTTATATCAAAATAATATTCAATTAAGTTTTTATCTTTATCTAAATAAGCTCTTCCATTATATAGTTTATCTAGAGGAGTAAACTCAACTATATAATAACCATTATCAATAAAAGTAGTAGATCTTCCTTCAAGTTCAACTACAAAAGGGTTATCGATTTTATTAATTTGTTTTATACATAGAAAATAATTTTCTTCTTCATTTTTTGTTACAACAAAATTCCAAGAAGAAACTCCTCTCATATATGTTTTACTAATAAGTTTTTTTCTCATATCACATCTCTTCCTTAATTTCATTATAGCATATAAATCCTGGCAAAAGCACACTATAATTGCATTTTTTTGATAATTATGCTATAATATCCTTTGCATAAATTTTATTATGTACCTCTTTTGAGACTTTCATCCAGCGCGCACACCAAAATAATTTTTAGGAGGTTTACTTTGAAAAGTCAAAGAGGTTTTCGAATATCGGAACATGTCAATATTCTAGGAGGTTATTATGAATACGACATGGAAAAACGGTTTTTCAAAAGCAATCGCAATTAAGATCGGATTTTACATCGATCCGGAAAGAGTAATCGAAGCGAAGCGTAGAAGCATCTACCTTCCCGAAGCCACTGAAGGACATCCTACTGTATTGTGCTGCCGTGATGGTATGTTGACAGTTGATGTCCCTAAGGAAGACTACCTTAGACTCGAACATGAGGAAATTTCCATCGAAGATTACATTGACCAGTCTTTCTGGCTTTATGGTTTCTTTGCTGGACTCACCGCCAACATCATGGAAGGTGCGTTTATTACTCCTCTTGAGAGAGACCCTGGTATTCACGACAAGGAAAAGATCTGGCGGTTCCTGAAAATCATGTTCTGCAATATGGAACATGTAAAGGATAGTTTTCTGCCCACTATTAGAGCTTGCTCTAAGTGCAGCGTAAGACATTGTCCTGTCTCCAGATACAAAGGGAACTTCGGTAACTTTGCCAATGAACCTGGTATGGTTGATAGTCGTTGGGATTTGCTGGCTGCTATCAGTAATCGCGTTCATACCGATTTCGGTTATCTCATCAATCGTATCTACCCCATCGAAGACCTTGATGATAACGAGATGATTCTCACTTCCTATGACAGACACGATTCGTTCAATGTCTATGTGAGTGATTCGCTTATTAGAAACATCCTCTATTATCCCAAGAAGCCCTTCGAATTTGCTGATATTGTCAGAGTCATGAATGTTCGTTTGAAGAAGAACTTCGATGATAATGGCGTATTCGTATTCAATGCTCAGCAGTTCCGTACTGCGTTAGAGAAGTTTGGAATCGAGGAAAGCTGGGATTAAGGCTAAAGCTTTTTGAACAATATAGACTTTTCAAGTCCTGCCCCTTTTACAGGGGCATTTTTTTGTATCTAGCTAAAGCTATTTCTTGCTTTTCTAATATATTAGCATTAGCTATAAGTAACAAAGCTCTTCCATTTTATGTAAATTTATGTTAAAATAATGTGTAGACGCATTGTATTAAATGGCTCTCAAGCTGTTTATAATTAGATGTATCTATTAGGAACTATTCATCACAACACGGAGGTAACACCTATGAGAAACGAAAAACAATGGAAGGAGCGGATTTCTGAAGCGCTAACAACATTTGGTTATGAAGGTGAAGTATCTATCGAAGTAAATCCAGAAAATGATGAGTTACTGATCTATCATCCTGATTTTGGATGTCCCTTTGCGGGGATATTTTCCAAAGATGGAACTTATCTTAATGTTCTAACCATAGAGCATTATGAAAAAGTTCCAGGGGAAGATTTCGAAAGGATGCATTGTGAAGCTATTGTCTTCGATGCCAGCAACTTCAATCCCCTTTACTATTCCATCTATCACGAACCAGAAAATCAGAAGGTAATGATGTCAGATTTCGGAAAATATGAGCGTGGCGATATTTTGTATCAAAACAATTGCGCTCATGGAAGATATATTGAGAGAATTCTCGATAATCCAATCTTTGAATCCGAGATTTTCGATATCAATAAAATTCTTCCGTAGTTCCAAAAAAGGACCCCTAGATTGCGAACTTGCAATCTGGGGGTTCTCTCTTTCTTTATTTTTTTTATATTTTTTTATATTTTTTATATTTTTTATATTTTTTTACTTTTTATTTATCTATTTTTATTTATCTCTTAATCTATTTCTTAAATTATTTGTTTATTTACTTTTCATCGAAATCGTGAAATCTTTTTGCTAACCCTTGGTCTCCTCTATGTTTACTCATTTCATCTACATTATCATAACCATATCCCTCAGAAATAAATCCCATAACTATCTGTTTTTGTTTAGGATTCATCTTCGATGCTGAAAAGACAATCTTGTTGGCATACCATTCATTTCCAATACCATCAGTAACTTGAATTAATCCTTTACCCTCGATTAAAAAATCTGTAGCCAATGTAAAACCACTTCTTTCAAATTCTTGTTTAAGTTTAGAATCAGCCTCAATATAACGTTTAGCTATTCCTATATGAGAACCAATGTCATCATATTCAATTGTATTTCCATTTTGATCAATAAAAAAAGGTCTTGCATCCATATATTGTCCTCCCTAATGTTTCTTTATTATAAAACATTTTTTTATAAATACAAGTACTTTAGTTTATTTTACTTAATCTAAAATTATTTGTAATATTATGTAAAGTATGGTATAATACTATCTAGTTTTGTTTTTTGAAAATTTCACAATACTTTATACTAGGAGGGATTTTTGTGGCAAAGCAAGACATCTCTAAAGAGGCAATCCGCAAGGATTTAACCAACCCTCTGCTGAGGACACTGGCAATCGATGCTGATGAATATCCAGATCATGTTTTCGACTATGTTAACATGTATATCAGCATTTACAGACTCGATAAAGCCGGTTACCGAAGCATCCTGGAGATTCCCAAATTCTCTATTAAAACTCTGATTGAGGAATTGGGTAAGCTTAGCAAAAAAGAACGGGATACCATCAATAAGTTTTTTGGAATCACTGGCGTAAAACATTACCTTAAACTTATCAAAGACAATGACATCGCACTCAAAAATATGATCTACGATGCAAGTGAAGCTGCAGCAAAACTCAGAACGGCTGAAAAAATGTACGCTTATAACAAGAGGTTTAGAGAGGCAATCGATCAAATCGCAGCTAAAGTCCATGATCCTGAAGGAATCTACACTCCGCTCGAAAAAGCAAAATTTGCTCACCTTTATTTCTGGTTCATCAAAGACTTCCAATACATGCCTTATGATGGATCTAGAAGAAAAGCTGTAATGGACCCAATTGAGACCAATGCAGAAAATGATCAATTTCCTGTCACAGAGTCATATGTTGCTGAATGGGATAACTTCTATGCAAACATTCCTGATGGCGATTTGGTTATTCCTCAGATTACTCAATTCATTTGGGAATCTGATATGGATTTGGATCAACTCATGGTGGAGTTTGCAGACCTTTACAGCACTCATGGAATCAAAGGAGAACATGTTCGAAAGAACTCTTATCCTTGCTTTATCATGTGTGGCAAAATTCGTGCCGCAAAAGAGCGTCTTTTCACTGGTGGGCAATGGAATGGCGATTATATGCGCATATCCGAATTTGCCAAACTTCCTGAAGAAACAATCAAAGACCTTATCGAAGCATACAATATTTACAAAGTCGATTATGGTTATGACACTTCTACCTGTAATGAGTATGTTAGATGGCATGCCTTCTTCAGAACCAAGGGTGACACTATCGTAAAATTTCCCAAAATCTCCAAGAAAAGAAACTTTGTCGATGAATATGAGATGATCTATTTTATTGGTATCATCGAATACATCGAAAAGTATGTCCCAGACTACTCTTTCCATGGCCGCTCTTTTAAGAGTTATGGTTTTGGAAAAATGATCGCATAATCCCAAATA
>DGSM01000053.1 GCA_002393975.1 Clostridiales bacterium UBA4362 | reverse complement strand
GGAGCTATGGTTATAGTTCTTGAAGATTGTACATGTGATAATTGTGGAATTAAATGTTGTGGAGAAGAAATGATAGTTCAAGAAGCAAATACAGTAGATGCAGCAGTTGAAAAACATGTTCCAGTATATGAAAAAGTTGAAGATGAAATTATTGTAAGAGTTGGAGAAGTAGAACATCCAATGGAAAAAGATCATTATATTATGTGGATAGCACAAGTAAAAGATAATAGAATGACAAAAGTTGATTTATATCCAGAGCAAAGTACTGAAACAAGATTTCCATATGTGCCAGGAGCTACAATATATGCTTATTGTAATAAACATGGACTATGGAAAACAGAAGTTGAATAAAAGAAAAGAAGAGAGGGTAACCTCTCTTTTTTGATGTAAAAAAGAGAATGTATCTACAAAATGTATAGAAAACAACATGGAATTGTAATTGATATTAGTAACTTGCTACCTTACAATAAAAGAGGATTATTATAAGGAGAAAACTAATGATTATTGATGATACACATGTAGAATATTTTAATAATCAATTATATGTTCATATATGCACTTTTAAGTATAGAGGGGAACTTGTATACTATTTTTCTAACCTTTATAATCAATTGTTTTGCACTAAAGTTAATGGTGTGTATCAAGTAATTACTGATAATTATAAATATTGGCTTTATAAAAATGTTTTTGGACTAGTTAATCCTTTAGGAAAATATAAACTAGCAGAAGCTAGAACAAGAAGTAAACTTATAGAAAAATTAGATTTTCTTTCACTTGTAATAAACTACGGACGGAATAGAAGGTGCCCGAAAATATCTAAGAGAGAATTATAGATTAGAGCCAGAGGAAGAAGATAAGTATAGAGCCGAACTGATAGATTCTATGCGAGAAATTAAGGAAAAACTTGGCGTAGACATAGATGTAGAAAAGTTTCAAAACAAAGTTAGCAAAACAAAATACTATAGAATGGTAAATGAAAGAAATGTCGATGGACTTGCAGTTTTTTCTAGAAATGCAATTAAACTAAAGGATGTTGGAAGAGAAGATTCAGCTCAAGGAAAAGAAATTAGAAGGCATGAAGGAATACATATAAAAACAGGAATGCAAATAATGCGCTATAATGGAACAATGAGTGAAGGACTTTTAGAAGGTGAAACAGAAAACTTAAATCAAGATTCTTTCGGAAATACAGGCTCTTTTTCAAGTAATAGGCTCGATGAAGAGAACAAAATGAGACAACAAATATTCAATTTTTCCCACCATACAAGTTATCCAGAGAATGTTTGTCTTATAAAGCAAATGGAAGTTGCTCTTGGAAAAAAATCCTATGATAGTGTTTTGAAAGGCGATATGAGCTTCGAAAGAGACTTTATAAAGCAATATGGATTAATTTCATTCATAAAAATTGCAGCGGCTACTGATTTGTTAAAAAATATTGGTATTGGAGCCAATGATAATCAACTTTTTAGAATGAACTTGCTGGCAAAAGCTCAAAATGATTTGCTAAAAGCGGTGTTTAATAAAGATTTTTCCAGAGTTCAAACTCCACAAGATGCAGTAGAGCTTTTAAGAAAACTAAGAAGTTTTGATTTAGTTAGAATGAGAGATTTTAAAGCAAATGATAACAAACAACTTGTTGAAGATCCAACATATCAAAATTACTATTTAGAAATGCATTCGAAAATTAAGCAAAAGTTAATGAGCTTAGGATATTTAGAAGCACAAATTAATCAACATTTAGAGGGGTTAGAATATAAAAAGCAAAGATTTAATCCTAATGTACAAGAAAAAAATTCAGAAGAAAAGGCAAGAAGTTGTGCAAATTTATGTCTATGGATGCAAGGAATTGACAAATCAATTAATCCGGATGGATGTACTTTTTTAAAAGTAGCTAATTTAGATGGACAAACAAAAAATTATATGGTAAGGAACGGAAAACTTCTTAGTGTTAATGCAGTTCCTATTCCTGGAGAAGATGCTTTTAGACTTGTGGTAAAAGAAAAAGATTTAGAAACTGAAATGAAAGACTTTGCGCAACAAGGGTTTGCTATTTCAAAATTTGATGTTGAGCCACAAGCTGTAAAAGAAAAAATGAATGAGATTACAGCTGAAAGATTGAAAAACAGGCAAGAAATGGAACAAAGAAAAGCTGCTGAACAACAAAAAAAGGCAGAAGAAAAAGAGCAACAAGAACAAGGAATGACACCATATAAAAGGAATATATTCCAAAAACTATTCGACAGAATTAAGGAAACCTTTAATAGAAAAAAGGATGATAAAGAAACACAGCCTACTTTAGCTGAATCAGTACAAAAAAAAGAAGAAAGAATACCTTCTTGGGATTTAAGAAATTGGGGAATGACTAAAGAATCATTACAAAAACAACAGCCAACACAAAATCAGGCAAGGAATATCGAAGATCAAAGAAATGTTACTCAAAGAACTAATGATAGTGGACCAGAATTATAAACAAAAGGGAAAAGGAAAGAAGAAAAAATAATTTTAAAAAAATTATTAATATAAAGAAATAGTTTTAATTGAATATATAAAAATAATAACAGAGTGCTTATAGCACTCTGTTATTTTATATATTTCTATAGTTTTAAATTAATAAACATGTTTATTAATATTTTTATAATTGATCATCAATTTTCTTTTCACCTTTTTCTTCAAGAAGATAAGGCTTTGCTAAATATTTTGAGAATAGTTTAAATGACGATGCATAATAGTATCCATCACATATTCTTTCATCACCAACAAAGGCAATGCTAATACATTTTTTCTCTACTAATTCATCATCTACATATACATAGGTTTTCTTTTTTCTTCCCATTGCAAAGAACATGCTAGTTGTTCCAAAATTATATAGATGATGATATATAGCATCTATTCCAAGTGAACCAACATTAGTTAAAAATGCACTAGTATGGAAAGGACTTACATTTATTAAAAACTTTGGAAGCATTCCATGTATATCTAAAAATCTAATTATATTCATTGCGGATTTTATTAAAAATGTTGGTACAGAAGTTAATGCCTTAACTGTTTTGTCTGTATCATTTTGCATTTCTACTTGTTTATTCTTTGCTATTTCTGATTGTAGTTTTTCTTTAACTTCCATCAGTGTTTCGTTTCCATTAAACTCTAATTTAAGAGGAGTTTCTTTAGCATCATCTGCCATAGATTTTTTTACAACTATTGATACTAAAATTTTATTTCTAGCATATGTTCTTCCATTAACACAAAATCTATTAAGATGTGGTCTTTCTGCTATTATTCTTACTATTGCAGCATAGATGATATCAAGATAAGAGATATTTATATCTTGTTCCTTTTTTTCTTTAATATAATCATCCATACCATCTGTTATTATATCTTGTGAAAATAATACTTGAGAATCATTTCTTTCTCTCATTAAATTGGGCATTAATTTAAATATTGCATCTGTCTTCCTAAGTTGCTTTCCATCGTTTCTAAAACCAAACATAGGAACTCCTTAAAATAAATTTTTTCATTATAACACATATAATTAGAACTTGTCTTCTATTTAGAATCTGCAGCATTTTTTAATAAGTTAGCATTATATACTTCAATTTCATTTAGTTCTGATAGTTCAACTGATTTACCTTCAATAGGATGATACCAATCTTTTTGGCTAAAGTAATCTTTAAATTTCTTTGTTTTAAAATCATGACCATGTCTTGCAAATATTTCATTATATGCTAAATATAATTCATCTTTTGTCATGTTCTCTATTTCTGATGGTTCTAATCTTCTTGTATCAGAAGGGAATATTTGATCAATTGTAGTATCTGATGCTTCGCTTTCTGAAACGGTATTTGTTTTTTCAACAACTTCATTATTTGTGATATTTGAAGAGGCATTTGTTTCATTTGCGGTTTCATATCTAACAGCATTTAATAATCTTTTTCCTTCATCTTCATTATATGAATCATTTGGATTAATTGGTTTTATTTTGATGAAATACTTAATCTCTTCAAAATGCACATAATTTGTACGCTTTGATTTATCTTCTATTGCTATTCCGCGAGTTCCTAACTCATAAGTAGTATTGCTATCTATATCAATATTAGATGTTTGTCCCCTTAATACTTTTAAGTAGTCTACATCATCTATAAATATATCTAATGTTTTTTTATATTCTTCTTTTCGTAATATATCATAATATTTATAGTCAACTTTTTTATTAAAAGTAAAATCTTTTATTTCACAAGAAGTACTATATCCACTAGAATCAGGTAGATAATTATAAATGCTTCCCCAAAAGTTTAAATTATAATATCTATAACAATCTAGAATTTGACTTAATACATTTTCTTTTTCACTTAGTTTACATTCGACTACTTTTTCTTTCAATTCTATGATTAATAAGCTGTTTGCTTCTGTATGAAATCTATAAAAACCACTTTCTTGGTCCATTGTTCTGTATTCATAACTACCATTACTAATATCTGTTTGCAAGAATAAGAAATAGGCCTTATCTGGATTGTTTTTAGCAGTTTCTTTATATTCATTTAATCTTTCTTTTAGCATTGTAATGGCTTCTTCATTTTTCTGTTTTGCATAATCATTGACTGGAAAATCTGTATCAAAATTTTCAAATAAAGAAATGTCATAAAAAAGATTGTTGCTTTCATATTTTGTTTCTTTTAGCTTTCCAAAGTTTTTTTCAAATGAACATGTAATTATACTTTTTGCGCCGATATTATCTTTTTCAAATATGCTGTTTTCAGTCAAATATTTATCATATATTACAACACAATCTGAAATATCCTTTAAATATATAGATGCTATACGATCATTCTGTATTATGTCTAATTTGGCAGGAGAGAAACAGAATTGCTTATTTTCATCACTCAAGAATTTTTTAGTATATTTCTCAATTTCATTTTCATCCATGGCTAAAACATATTCTCTTATTTCAGTGATAGCTTTATCTGATTTTTCATCATATCCCAAAAAATACTCTGCATACCATGTTCCTTTTTCTGAATCATAATATGGTTCACCCATAAATCCAGGGTCGCCTTCTATAGAATCTAATTCATCATGATTATAATGTAAAGAAGACTTATAGAATATTTGTCGAACAATTGCTTCTAAACTTTCATTTTTATTAAATAAATCACTGAATTTTAATTCTTCTCCTGTGACAAGATTATAGTTTAATCCTATAAATTTTTCTTTACCATCGCCCCCAAAAGTAACTTTAACTGATAGAACGTTTGCAAAGTTTGATGCTACTTCTGAATTAAAAGATACGTTATTTTCGTGTCCTTTTTTATCTTTTAACCAATTATTTGCACATTCTTTAGTCTTTTGCTTTAATTCTTGATTTATTTTATCTTCAATCTTTTTGTTTTTTAATCCACTAATTTGTATGAGTTGTAAATCTTCATCAAAACTATCAATTCTAAATGTTTCTTCTTTAATTTCTAAATCATTTTGGCTATAAGTACCACTTAAGTCAATTCCTTTTTCCAAGCTAGTCTCTTGCTTATTAATATAAGTAGTAC
>DGSM01000121.1 GCA_002393975.1 Clostridiales bacterium UBA4362 | reverse complement strand
TCCCAATAATCAACACCAACTTCATTCATAATAAAATTGGAAATATGATTGCTGATAGCTTGATAATCAAACATATCCTTGATGTCTTCTTCAAAGATATATTTAGAGACAGGCATCTCATGTCTGCCCCTAATCAAGCCCACTGTTAGATTCTTCATTTTCTTCATTGTCTTCTTTCTCCTCTTCTTTAATTACTGTATATTTTACTGATAATACATATTCTTTTTCTTTTGTTACGCCTGTTCCAGAAAAGACTTTTACCTCTCGATGTGTTCCAACTGATAAGTATGGCTCAAATGCTAATTTATCGAGAATACCCTTATCTACAAACTTATTAAAATATGTTGGGTTTGTGTATACCTCCAAATGTTCCTCTTCATAGAAGCAGTTTTCTTCATAACGTCTTATATTATCGCTTGGGCGTGCGGATATATTAAACTGCATGAGTGCTGTAGGTGGCAATAAAGGCTTTAATAGAGCAATCGAATCATAAGGTTTGTGGGGTTTCATGCTTTCGTATTGTCTCTCGCTGACCATATCAACGTATAAAATGACCTCATTATATGTTTTATCCAATCCTAGACGCTTTACAACCCAAATATAACTACCATGAGGCGTATCCACACCAAAGAAATAATTTTCTCGGTCTTTAGGTAAGAACTTCAAATCCATAAGTAGTGGTGCGTCAGATAGCTTTTCTGTTAACTGCTTAACATATGCAGATTTTAAATGAAATAATTTGACGAATTCTTCAAGGCGTAAATATTGATGTACGACTAAACTGTCTATATCTACTGCAATATCATTCAATTTCAAATCCTCTCTCTTCTTCTTTTCATTATAAATATTCATAAGTTCTACCAATGTTGTTGCTTCTGACTCATATTTACTCATTCTCATCTTCCTCCTTTTCATAACTATATTTTGTAGGTTCTTGATTGTGTCTGAAAGATTCATACCATCCTCCTTTTAAATATTGCCATAATGTATGATGTGGATAAATACCAACACATTTAAATCCGTTAACTTCCATTCCAACTTTAAATGTTCTTTCACCTCTCATAATTTCTGCATTAGATAACCCTGCAGATAATTTCTTTAAGACGAATGGTGAATTAACACCTTTTGATAAATTTCCTTTTAATCCCATGTTTCTATACCTCCAGTTCTACCATAAGGATTCCATTATCTTTTACTTTGTATGAGAATGACAATACAGAGTCGTCAAATAAACCACTAATGTCATTACCCCATAAAATCTCATCTAATGCCTGGTCCACATTTTCAGGGCGTTTCTGTTTTCTAAACCCTGTAACGTGAGATGAGATAGTATTATTTTTCAGTTTATGAATACTAATATAAACGTTTTCTACCTCGTCGAAATCTGTATACACACAAGCACACTGATACAACACCTCATATACAGAAATCTGATTTGCATATCTGTATGTGAACGGTCTGAAGTATGGTAATAGATTACTTCTATCTCCTGTTATGAAGATAGGTGTGAATTTCTCACCTTTAAATTCTTTAGTAGTGAAGATTCTGTCAAACACACCCGGGTCTAACTCACCTTTTTCTAACATTCCACCATTGAAGTTAACACCAACAAATGTGAAAACATTCTCTTTGTCATCAAGCCCAAAACTAATTTTTAAGTATTCATCTAAAGCAACTTTGTTCTTTTCTACATATTCTTTAAGATTAACATCTTTCATATTATTTTCTCCCTTATAAATTGTATTTTTTAACCAACGCTTCTCGAGCTTTGTCTTCCTTTAAACATATATAAGACACACCTTTTATACCTACTAGTTTTCCATGTTCCTCGCACTCTTTTCTAATAGGACAATCATCACAAGGCATACCGCTAAAATGTGATACAAGATAATCTACCAAGTCGTATTTATTAAGTTCCATAACTACTTTTTCTCACTTTCTGCTCTACACTCACTAATAAACTCTGTTAAGTCAAATTTCTTAATAGCATATATCTTCCCTGGGTCATTAATAAAATATGGAGAGTATATAATACTTGCTTCATCTCGGACAGCACCTTCTGGTAATGCTTCGATTAACATATGTTTAGTCTCCATTGAACCAACATAGAAATCGTACTTTCTAATAATTTCTAAAAGCATTTTTTCTTCGTATTCCGCCAACATACGTTCAATTCTATCAGCGAAATCTTTTGTTGTTTCAGCGTTCACCATCGTAAGAGCCTTTGTTGTTTTAGCGTCTGTCATTTTTTATCCTCCTATAAACTCTTAATTATTAAATATATAAACATTATTATTTGTATACCGAATAATGCAATAATAAACCAAATAATATTTCTAGCGAAGTTATACACACTTTTAACCGCATTAACATTACTCTTAACCGTATTAACTCGCATCTTACCATCCATAATAAAGTTGTCAACCTGCTCTTTAGATTTGCCAATACGAGTCAAACCTCTACCAATCTTATCTTTTAAACCGCCAAAACATAATATTGACCATCCAATACGTTTTATTGATAAACCTAATACTGTGAAGAATCTTCTAATAGACATGGCAATCATGATAATAGAAAACTCAATACACATAATCATAAGTACTATAAATAACCATTCAGCTCTCATGTTTATCCAATTCCTTCTTAATCATTTTAAGTG
>DGSM01000122.1 GCA_002393975.1 Clostridiales bacterium UBA4362 | reverse complement strand
TACGAGATACACTTAAAATGATTAAAAAGGAATTGGATAAACATGAGAGCTGAATGGTTATTTATAGTACTTATGATTATGTGTATTGAGTTTTCTATTATCATGATTGCCATGTCTATTAGAAGATTCTTCACAGTATTAGGTTTATCAATAAAACGTATTGGATGGTCAATATTATGTTTTGGCGGTTTAAAAGATAAGATTGGCATGGGTTTAACTCGTATTGGCAAATCTAAAGAGCAGATTGACGACTTTATTATGGATGGTAAGATGCGAGTTAATACAGTTAAGAGTAATGTTAATGCAGTTAAAAATGTCTATAACTTCGCTAGAAATATTATTTGGTTTATTATAGTGTTGTTTAGTATACAAATAATAATGTTTATATATTTAATAATTAAGAGTTTATAGGAGGATAAATATGACAGACGCTAAAACAACAAAAGCTCTTACGATGGTGAACGCTGAAACAACAAAAGATTTCGCTGATAAAATTGAACACATGTTGGCGGAATACGAAGAAAAAGTGCTTTTAGAAATTATTAGAAAGTATGATTTCTATGTTGGTTCAATGGAGGCTAAACATATGTTAATCGAAGCATTACCAGAAGGTGCTGTCCGAGATGAAGCAAGTGTTATATACTCTCCATATTTTATTAATGACCCAGGAAAGGTATATGCTATTAAGAAATTTGACTTAACTGAGTTTCTTAGTGAGTGTAGGGAAGAAAGTGAGGAAAAATAATATGGAACTTAATAAATACGACTTGGTAGAATGGCTTACATCAAATTTTAGAAATATATCTTGTGGTGACTGTCCTATTCAGAAAGAATGTGATGAACAAGAAAGAAAAAGAACAGGCAGCTCTTATCTATGTTTAAACGAAGACAAAACCAGAGAAGTAATAATTAAAAAATACAATTTATAAGGGAGAAAATAATATGAAAGACGTTAATCTTAAAGAATATGTAGAAAAGAACAAAGTTGCTTTAGATGAATACTTAAAAATTAGTTTTGGGCTTGATGACAAAGAGAATGTTTTTACATTTGTTGGTGTTAATTTCAATGGTGGAATGTTAGAAAAAGGTGAGTTAGACCCAGGAGTATTTGACAGAATCTTTACTACTAAGGAATTTAAAGGAGAGAAATTCACACCTATCTTCATCACAGGAGATAGAGGTAATCTATTACCATACTTCAGACCGTTCACATATAGATACGTAAATCAGATTTCTGTATATGAGGTATTGTATCAGTGTGCTTGTGTGTATACTGACTTCGACGAGGTAGAAAACGTTTATATTAGTATTCATAAACTGAAAAATAATACTATCTCGTCTCACGTTACAGGGTTTAGAAAACAGAAACGCCCTGAAAATGTGGACCAGGCATTAGATGAGATTTTATGGGGTAATGACATTAGTGGTTTATTTGACGACTCTGTATTGTCATTCTCATACAAAGTAAAAGATAATGGAATCCTTATGGTAGAATTGGAGGTATAGAAACATGGGAGTAAAAGGAAATTTATCAAAAGGTGTTAATTCACCATTCATCTTAAAGAAATTATCTGCAGGGTTATCTAATGCAGAAATTATGAGAGGTGAGAGAACCTTTAAAGTCGGAATGGAAGTTAACGGATTTAAATGTGTTGGTATTTATCCACATCATACACTATGGCAATATTTAAAAGGAGGATGGTATGAATCTTTCAGACACAATCAAGAACCTACAAAATATAGTTATGAAAAGGAGGAAGATGAGAATGAGTAAATATGAATCAGAAGCAACAACATTGGTAGAACTTATGAATATTTATAATGAAAAGAAGAAGAGAGAGGATTTGAAATTGAATGATATTGCAGTAGATATAGACAGTTTAGTCGTACATCAATATTTACGCCTTGAAGAATTCGTTAAGCTATTTCATTTAAAATCTGCATACATTAAGCAGTTAACAGAAAAGTTATCCGACGCACCATTGCTTATGCATTTAACTTTCTTACCTGAAGACCGAGAGAATTATTTCTTTGGTGTGGATACTCCTCATGGAAGCTACGTTTGGGTTGTAAAGCGTCTAGGATTGGATAAAACATATAATGAGGTCATTTTATACGTTGATATGGTCAGCGAGAGACAATACGAAAGCATGAAACCCCACGAACCTTATGATTCGATTGCTCTATTAAAGCCTCTTTTGCCACCTACAGCACTTATAGAGTTCAATATATGTGCACGTCCAAGCGATAATATAAGACACTATGAAGAAACGTGCTCATATGAAGAAAAATGCTTAGAAGTATATACAAATCCAACATACTTCAACAAGTTTGTAGATAAGAGTATTCTCGATAAATTAGCGTTTGAGCCTCATTTATCTGTTGGAACACATCAAGAAGGAAAGCTCTTTTCGGAAACAGGGGTAACAAAAGAATATGTATTATCAGTAAAATATACAGTAATTAAAGAAGAGGAGAAAGAAGAAAATGAAGAAAATGAAGAATCTAATAGTGGGCTTGATTAGGGGCAGACATGAAATGCCTGTCTCTAAATATATCTTTGAAGAAGACATCAAGGATATGTTTGATTATCAAGCAATTAGCAATCATATTTCTAATTTTATTATGGATGAAGTTGGTGTTGATTATTGGGA
>DGSM01000064.1:3477-12347 GCA_002393975.1 Clostridiales bacterium UBA4362 | reverse complement strand
TTCGGTATTAAACATAGCATTGAATATATCTCTTCATTATGGCGTAATAAAATTCCAAAATTAATTGCCGATACTGCTGAAGATGAATGGCTTAATCATTATTATACAATGGAGAAAAAAGGCCAATATAAAAGATGTAGTAGATGCGGTCAAATCAAACTTGCGCATAACAAATATTTTTCTAAAAACAAAACAAGTAAAGATGGATTTTATTCAATCTGCAAATGTTGCCGAAATGCCAAATCGAAGAAGAATGCGGTTGGGCAAAAATCGTTAATTGATAATAGCCTTTTATCTTAAGATATAAAGGAGTGATTGTATGGCAAAAACTAATGAATAGTGTTATTGTTCTAAATGTAATAGAACAATGAATGCCTCAGAATTTTATCAATCCAATAATCTTGAAAAATATCCTACTAAATATTTAAATCAATGTAAAAAATGTATAACCATGCATGTTGATAATTGGAATCCTGAAACTTATTTGTGGATTTTACAAGAAGTAGATGTTCCTTATGTTCCAGAAGAATGGTATAAATTACTTTCTACTTATGGAAAAGATAGAAGTAAAGTTACTGGAATGACTATTATTGGACGTTATCTTTCTAAAATGAAATTAAAACAATGGAATTAGTATCGGTGGAAAGATAGCGATTTTCTATAGGAACTTGCTAATAGTAAAATGGAATAGGCAATGAAGCGTCAAGGATTTGATGCTCAACAGATTACTGAAGCAGTAAATCGCGCAAGTTTTGATATTCCTACTGAAGAATTAGAGATTCCAGAAGAAGTTTTATAGCCTGGACAAACAATTAAAGAACAAGCATATAGCGCGCCTGTTTATAATTATATGCCGCCCCCAGATCCAATTGAAGATAATAGTATTGAAGATTCTTTAACAGATGATGAAAAATTAACTCTTCGCATAAAATGGGGTAAAACATATAAACCAGATGAATGGGTACAATTAGAAAAACTTTATAATGAAATGATGGAATCTTATGATATTCAATCTGCCGGGCATATTGATACATTAAAAATGATATGTAAAACATCTTTGAAAGCAAATCAATTACTTGATATTGGTGATGTTGATGGCGCTCAAAAGATGGTTAAAATGTATGATATGTTAATGAAATCTGGTAAATTTACTGCGGCCCAAAATAAAACAGAAAGTGGTAATGCGGTTGATTCTATTTCAGAATTAGTTGCTTTATGTGAAAAAGATGGTTTCTTTCCTCGCTATTATGTAGATGGGCCTCAAGACAAAGTAGATAGAACATTATAGGATTTATAGAAATATACTCGTCAATTAGTTACTGAAGAAATGAATTTGGGTAATTTAATTGAAAGTGCTGTTAAACAAATTCAAATAGATAAAGAAAAAGAAGCACTTCAAGATGCCGATGCGGCTAATGACGATGAAGTATTTGAAGCTGAATTATTTGATGAAGAAAATGAAAAAGCCTATCTTAAAGATGAAGATTTTCAATAGCTTAACGAATTAATTGAAGAAGATGAAATAGATGATGAAGAATATCTTGAATCATTAATTTCTGATGATTAGGAGTTGATTTAATTGGCGCTTGCGGATTTACTTGAATTATCAACTAATACAAAAAAGATTGGTATTTCTGAAGAACGTATTGAACCTATTAAACCATATATTCGTTAGTATGTAAGTTATTGGAGAGAATATCCTGATATGTTTATAGATTTTCTATAGACAGGTGTAGATGGAAAAATTCCTGATGATGGATTACATTTTTATTTTTATCAAAGAGTATTCTTGCGCGTAGCCATGCGATATAAATATGTTTATATGGTATTCCCTCGTGCGTATTCTAAATCATTTCTTTCTGTTCTAGTATTAATGATTCGTTGTATTCTTTATCCTCGCGCAAAGTTATTTGTTACATCAGGTGGTAAAGAATAGTCCGCAGGAATCATAAAAGAAAAAGTTGATGAATTATGTAATCTTGTGCCGGCCCTTGATCGAGAATTAGATAGAAGACCAGGAAAAACAAGAGTTAGTAAAGACTATTGTATTTTTATGTTTAAAAATGGTTCTTATTTTGATAATATTGCGGCAACTGAAAAATCAAGAGGAAAACGTCGTCATGGTGGATTAATAGAAGAGTGCGTTGGCGTAGATGGAGAAATTCTTTCACAGGTTATTATTCCTACAATGAACGTTTCTCGTTTATGTATGGATGGCACATCTCAACAAGAAGAAACCTTAAATAAAAGTTAGATATACGTAACAACCGCAGGTTGGAAAGGAACATTCGCTTATGATAAACTAATCCAACTATTGGTATGGATGGTTACTGAACCAGAGAAGGCTTTTATTATGGGCGGAACTTGGCGCATTCCAGTATTAGTAAAATTATTGGATAAAACATTTATTAAAGATTTACAATAGGATGGTACTTATAATGAGGCATCCTTTGATAGAGAATATGAAAGTAAATGGTCAGGAACTACTGAAAATGCTTTCTTTAATGGAGAAACTTTTGATAAACATAGAGTATTAAATCAACCAGAATATGAACATTCTGGTCGTTCATCTGTCCATAGTTTTTATATATTATCTGTTGATGTAGGTCGTAAAGGTTGCGATTCTGTCGTATGTGTATGGAAAGTAACACCATAGTCTGCGGGACCTGCTATTAAAACATTAGTCAATATATACACTATGAATGATACTCATTTTGAAGATTAGGCAATTAAATTAAAAAGATTATATTATAAATATAAAGCTCGTCGTCTTGTGATAGATGCTAATGGTCTTGGTATTGGATTAGTAGATTATATGGTAAAGCCATAGCATGACCCAGTTACTGGAGATGATTTTCCAGATTTTGGTGTTTATGGTGGAACTCAAGAAGATGCGGCTGAAGAATATAAAAAATTTAGAACTGAAAATACTGAAGAAGATGCTATGTACTTAATGAAAGCAAATGCGCCAGTCAATACAGAAGCGCATGCTAATTTCTAGACTATGCTTAATGCTGGAAAAATAAAATTTCTTATTGATGAACGTATTGCTAAATAGAAATTATTAAATACAAAAGCAGGGCAAAAAATGAGTCCAGAAAAAAGGGCAGAATATTTAAAACCATTTACTCTAACTTCCATATTAAAAGAAGAAATGGGAAATCTTCGAGAAGAAAACGAAGGTGTAAATATTATTCTTAAACAAGCAAATAAAGGTATTCGTAAAGATAAATTTTCTGCTGCTGAATATGGTTTATTATATATTAAAATGGAAGAAGAAAGTAAAAAACGTAAAAAGAAATTTAAAATAA
Source organism: Clostridiales bacterium UBA4362 (assembly GCA_002393975.1). Lineage (GTDB taxonomy): Bacteria > Bacillota > Clostridia > TANB77 > CAG-508 > CAG-793. The sequence goes on along the minus strand of DGSM01000064.1, from coordinate 9,036 downwards.
CAGATATGATGTTTTCAAATTAAGAAGAGGTGAGAAAATGAGAAGTAGTAGAGGAGAAATCATGATAGAAGAAATTCTTCAAGAATCAGGTTTGAATTTTGAAGAAGAATATATTTTTCCTGGACTAAATAGTTCAAATGGGAGACCTCTTCGATTTGATTTTGCTGTATTTGATGATGATGGAAATATTGATTTTTTAATAGAATATTAGGGCAGCCAGCATTATATACCAAGTTCTAAATTTGGTGGTAAAAAGGGCCTTTATTAGCAACAATTTAATGATAATAAAAAAAGAAGATATTGCGCTTTACATAATATTAAACTAATTGAAATTCCTTATACTGAAGAAAATTTAGTTAGTTATGATTATATTATGAAAAAAGCTGGCTATTAAAGGAGGTAAAATCTTGGACGAAAATTTACAAGAAACAAGACAAGATACCATCCATGCCAAAGGTTTTGACTTATTTAATTTTGGATATGCGCGACCAGAAGATATTCCAGAATCTGCTGTTACAGATTATGGGAAAATTAAAGTTGGAGTAAAACAATTAGAAGACGCTATTTTAGATATTGGTACATTAAAACTTGCGCGGCCACCTTATTGTAGTAAAAAAGATATTATGGACGCAATCGTTAGAAGAGATTATAGAAAAATGAGAATGATTTCTGATTTCTTCTATGCGGCAAGTGGCATTTATCAAACTGTTTGTAATTATTTTGCTTTTCTTTATAGATATGATTGGTATGTATATCCTGAAAATGTTAAAGAATCAGCAAAACCAGAAAAAGTAATTGAAGAATATACTAAGATTTTAACTTATCTTGATGGAAGTTATATTAAAAAGCTCTGTGGAGAAATTGCTTTAAAAGTTGTAAAGTATGGTTGTTATTATGCTTATATTGTTGATGGGCAAAAAGGATTAGCTTTACAAGAATTACCTTATGAATATTGTAGAACAAGATATTCAGTTGGTGGATTACCAGCTATTGAATTTAATATGTCTTTTTTTGATGATAAATTTCATGATGTAGCATATCGTATGAAAGTATTAAAAATGTTCCCTGATGAATTTGCTAAAGGATATGCTTTATATAAACAAGGTAAATTAGCTGATGATGATATTTATGGTGTTTATAGTCCTGAATTTAAAAAGAGTTATGGTTGGTATTTATTAGATCCAGGAGCAACAATAAAATTTAATATTAATGGAAGTGATATGCCAATCTTTATTAATGCGCTTCCTGCTATATTAGATTTAGATGCTGCACAAGAATTAGATAGAAAAAAGCAAATGCAAAAATTGCTTAAAATTTTAGTATAGAAATTACCAATGGATAAAAATGGTGATTTAATTTTTGATGTGGATGAAGCAAGAGACATTCATAATACAGCCGTTGCAATGTTAAAACGTGCGGTCGGTGTTGATGTTATTACAACATTCGCAGATGTTGAGTCTATTGATATTAGTGATAAAAATACAACTACTTCAACAGATGATTTAGAAAAAGTTGAGCGCACTGTTTATAACGCAATGGGTGTTTCAAGAAACTTATTTAATACAGATGGAAACCTTTCATTAGAAAAATCTATATTAGATGATGAATCAACAATGCGTAATTTACTCTTGCAATTTAATGTATTTTTTGATAGAATTATGGAGAAAAAGAACACAACTAAAAAGTTTAATTTTAGATTTGTTATGCTTGAAACGACTTAGTATAATTATAAAGATTTAGCTAAGTTATATAAAGAATTTACAGCAAATGGACAATCTAAATTTATGCCAGCAATTGCGCTTGGACATTCTCAAAGTTCTGTTCTTAATCTTGCATATTTTGAAAATGAGATTCTTGATTTGCCAAGTATTATGATTCCACCTTTGATGAGTTCAACAATGAATGGGCAAGATATTTTGGCCACAAGAAGTCAAAGGAAATCTAATAATTCTGATAATACATCAGAAGTTGGTCGTCCAGAACTTCCAAATGATTAGAAGTCAGAGAAGACCATTCAAAATAGAGAATCTATGAGTTGAGAGGAGGGTTAATCAAGTAAATGGCTCATGTTAGTATAAATATGGATAATATGCCTATTGAATTTTTACAGATAGAAGCGATTAATCCTCTCATTTCAAAATGCCAAATAAAAGTTTGTTATGTTGGGGATGAACCTAATCGTAATCGAAGTGTAATTACGAAAGAAGTGGCTAAAGATTTAGCAGCTACTTTACCTGGTTGTCCTATCGTTGGTTTCTATAATGAAAATAAGGGCGATTTTGAAGAACATAATAGAATTATTGATGTTTCAAATGGTAAATTTGAAATTAAAGATACTACTCGTCCTTATGGCTTTGTACCAACTGATGCTAAAGTATGGTTTTAGTGGTTTGAAGATGATGGTGTTCCTCATGAATATTTAATGACTGAAGGATACATTTGGACAGGCCAATATCCAGAGACATAGAGAATTATTGAAAAAGGTAATAATCAATCTATGGAACTTGATACAAATACTTTAGATGCTTTTTGGACAAAAGATAGTAATGGAAAACCATAGTTTTTCATAATAAATGAAGCAATAATGTCTAAGCTTTGTATTTTAGGAGAAGATTGCGAACCTTGCTTTGAAGGCGCATCTATTACTAATGTACAATTTTCTTTTGAGGATGGGTTTAAACAATAGCTATTCTCAATGTTGGAAAAAATGCAAGAAATTTTGACTAAAGATGAAGGAGGAACACCAGTGTTTAATACTTATGCTGTTGAAATTGGTGGCGGCCTTTGGGATGCTATTTATGAATATATGTGGGGGCATTATCTTGATGAAGATTATTGCTTAATTTATAGCATTGATGGCATTTTTGAGGACGGCGACCAAAAGTTCGCCATTCTTCGTAATCGCAAAGATCTTACATATTATCGTTTAAATTTCTCTCTTACTGAAGAGAATGGTTTCCAGCCTGCTGAAGAACTTGAAAAAGTTTCTCCAGATTACAAGTCTGCGGAGACACCTCAATTTGCTCTTGAAGAAGTTGAAGCTTATGAAGCTGAATTTAAAAAGAGTAAAGAAGAAAAGAAAGAAGAAGAGGATAATAAAGAGGACCCAGAGTCTGAAGAAAAAGATCCTGAAGATGAAGACGAAAAGAAGAAAAAAGACAAATACAATCTTGAAGAAGTTGTTGAATATCAAGAACTTCTTGAAAAGTATTCTGCTCTTGAAAGTAAGATTAAAGAATTAAATGTTGAACTTGAAAACTTAAAGACTGCTAATAATAGTTTAACAGAAGAAAAGGAAAGTCTTACTGAACAACTTAATGCTCTTAATGAGTTTAAATTAAAAATTGACAGAGAAAAGAAACAAGAATTAATTGATTCTTTCTATATGCTCTCTGATGATTTAAAGAAAGATTGCGTTGATAACATTGACACTTATAGTCTTGATGATATTGAAGCAAAGCTTTCTGTGATTTGCGTACGCAATAAGGTCAGTTTTGATCTTGACAAGCCAGAAGAAAAGAAGGAAGTTGTTTTCAATCTTGATTCTGTGGATGATTCTTATGATGATATCCCTGCTTGGGTACAGCGCGTACAAGCAGTTGCAAAAGAAAAGAATATTTAATTGAGGAGGAAAATATAAAATGCTTAGTGAATTCTTAAAAAAGAATATTCAAAGCCAAGCTGGTTATATTCAGGCTAATGGTTATGGCTATGGTCAAGTAGAACCAAACCACCTCTCTGCTCAGGCAACAAAGGAAGTTTATGCGCAGTTACCTGCTAAGAAGGAAATTGAGATTCTTGAAAATGGCCAATTCGTAAAATATGATTATGCTAATGAAGTTGTTGATTTTGATGGTCCCGGTGAGTGGATGCTCGTATTCAATGAAATTAAACTTTATCGCGATAATCAGATCGATGCTGAGTTCGCAATGTTAAAAGACAATTATCAGGCTCGCGTTTATAGCCCATTTGGTGGCGACCGTGATGGTAATCCTGATACTGTTTGGGAAAAACAGTCTCGCTATTACAATGGCGTAGATGCTGATGGTAATGATTCTATTACTCTTGGTGATAAGACCTATAAGTATGATGATGTTACTGCTGCTCCTGATATGTATGAACTTCATTACAATGAAGATCCATTCCATATCGAGTCTCTTTATAAAGAGAAGATGATGCCAGAGAATGGTAGTTCTATGGTTCCTCGTGTTCTCAAGACTCATGTTGGCGATATTTTCACAACAAATATGATTGCTGATGAAACTGTTGCTCTTAAAGATGAACTTAGTCCTCGTGCCGCTGATGGTATCCTTTCCAAGTCTGGAGATGGCTCTATCGTTTGGCAAGTAGTTAAAATTTATACCATGCCTGATCATCAGCCTGGTGTTAAATTAATGCGTATTAAGTAATAGGAAGGAGAGTAGAAATAATGTTAGAATATAAAGAATTACTTCAACTTATGAAAGCAGCTGCTAAGGCAGACGCTTCTGCTCCTGTTGCTTATAGTTTTAATGGACAGAACCTTAGCTTTGAAGCTCTTAATGAAACTCTTCGTGAGGAACTCAATGAGCTTTGTGGTTCTAATGCTGCTTATCGTGAAAATAAAAATACTATTTTTAGTTTAATTGAACAGACTCTCGATGAAGTTCTTCCTAAGAAGATCACCGAGACTTATATGCAGTTTGCTGAAGTAAAGACCTTTGGTCAGGGTGATAAGCCTATCTTCCGCAGAAAGCTCAATTCTAATAATCGTGCAAAGCAGTTCATTACTCGTATTGGTCTTGCTGGCGTCTATGAAGTCTTCAAACTTGGTCGTAATGAAGAGGCTTTTGAAGTTCGCACCAGTGCTATTGGTGGCGCTGCTCAGATCGGCTTTGAGGAATTCCTTGATGGTCGTGTTGATTTCGCAGAAGTAACTCGTATCGTTTATGAGGGTATGGAAGAGCTCATCGCAAAAGAAGTTGCTCATGCTCTTAAAGCTTCTGTCAATCAGCTTCCTCCTGCTAACCGTGTTGCTGCTAATGGCTTTGATGAAAATGAATTCGATCGTCTTATCTATATCGCAAGTGCTTATGGTACTCCTGCTATTTATTGCACCTATGAATTTGCTGTTAAGATGATTCCTCAGGAAGCTTGGCGTTATACCGAAGGTATGAAAGAAGAGCTTTGGCGCACTGGTCGTCTTGCTAATTATAAGGGTCATACTGTGACTATTCTTGAGCAAGGCTTTGAAGATGAAACCAATAGCCGCAAGGTTATTGATCCAGGCTATTGCTGGATTATTCCTGCTGGCGCAAATAGCAAGCCTGTGAAGATCGCTTTCGAGGGTAATACTCTTGTTCAAGAACTTGATAACCGTGGCGACTGGTCCAAGGAAATTCAGGTTTATCGTAAGGTTGGCGTAGTTGCAATGCTCGCTAATGACATCTGCTGCTATGTTGATACTTCTCTTATGGGTCAAATGGAAACTTGGTTCCTTAATGGCGTAACTGGTAGTGTTATTACTTATGATGGACGCTTTGATGGAGCTATGAATGAAGATGGTTCTGCTGCTGGCGA
>DGSM01000064.1:0-3358 GCA_002393975.1 Clostridiales bacterium UBA4362 | reverse complement strand
AATACCGATCCTGTAAATCCATAATTTTAATTTAATATAATTTATTCTACTTGGGGAGAGGGAGTAAATCTCCCACTCCCCAATTTGTTTTTATGTGAAAAAGGAGATAATTAAATATGGCAAAGAAAATGTATTATTACAATGTTAAAAATCGTAGTGCTGGAACAGTTGTTTATCATATTCCTGAAGATAATATTCATAGACGTTTTGCACCAGGCGAATTAAAAAGAATTTCATATGAAGAACTTCTTCATTTAAGTTATCAGCCAGGTGGTCGTGAATTAATGGCTAATTTCCTTCAGATTCAAAGTGAAGGTGTGCCAAAAAGTTTAGGAATTAAAACTGAACCAGAATACTATATGAGTGAAAAAGAAGTCATTGAATTATTACAAAATGGTAGTCTTGAGGCTTTCTTAGATTGTCTTGATTTTGCGCCAGAAGGTGTTATTGAATTAGTAAAGAAATTTGCTGTTTCACTTCCTCTTAGTGATTTTTAGAAACGTCAAGCTTTAAAGAATAAAACAGGATTTGATGTTGATGCAGCAGTTGCTAATTCAGGACAAGAGCCTGATGCAAAGCAAGAAGAAGAAATTAAGAAAGAGCAAACAGCTCCTGTAGCTGGTAGAAGAACAACAGCAAATTATAAGGTAGTCACACCATAGAGCTAATTTTAAGAAAGGAGGCGGCTATGACTAGATTTACAGATGTTTATAATCGCTTTCTTGGAAAAATTACTGATGATATGTATCTTGAATTAACCCCATAGGACACAATCAAAGATTTGCGCAATATGATAATTGAAGCAATTCCTGGATTTGAATTTCCAAGATGTAATCTTTATGATTATACAATTGATTAGGAAATTAAACCTGAAGATGAAGTTCAAGAAGATGAAATGATTATTGGACTTTTATGGGATGATACAATTGAAGATGATGATTTGGGGAAAGCTCCCTTAGTAGTAGTTGAAAAATCCACATTCGCTGGAGATTTAAACTCTGAAGAAATTAATATTTTAGCTATTCTTATGATGATAAATTGGGTATAGCGTTAGGTAACTTCTATTGAAAATACACGTATGAAATATAGTGGAGCAGATTTTAAAATGACTTCACAAGCAAACCATTTATAGAAACTTCTAAGTTTATTAAGTGAATGCCATCGGCAATCACATCATATGCAAAGATTATATAAACGTAGAAGAATTAATCATGATGATAAAAGATACGCTTCTAACTGGTCTAATGCAGTTGGACATGGAGTGTATTATTAATGGTTAATAAATATAATATTGATTTTTCAAAAGAAGAAATAAAAGATGAAGTAATACGACTAACTAATCAACTTTGGAAATTAATTCCTATGTGGGAAAATAATGAAGATTGGAAAAAATAGTTAGAATCTGTTATTATTGATATTGCGGGTAAGGATGAAATTTTTCTCCATAACTCGCATTTTTTATAGCTTCTTTCAAAATTAGAAGGATTACGTGTAGAAGAAACAGAATTTATTATTTATAGAAAAACAGTATTTGAATGTATTAATTTAATAAATGAGGTAGTAAAATGAATATTCATCCTTTACAACATTAGCAAAATTTATCATTAGATTTAATGAATAAAAGGTTAGGTTCATTGGCAATTCCTCCTGTTTATTATAGAGATACTGTTGATAATGCTAACTTAATGGCTGAATAGTTAAATGTTCGTGGTGGATATCCCCAACAAGAAAGAATGATTCGAGATAAAAGAAGAGCATTAGATCATGCTACGAAATATTCTTATTAGGCAGTACGTATTAAAAAAGCACAAGATGGTAAGGACATTGATAAAGATTGTATAAATATGCCAACTGTGCGCGCATTAATTAATCCTGATAAAGTAAAAATGGATTATGATTAGAAAATTTTATCAGTAAGGTTTGATCATGATTTCTAGCCAGGTGATATATTTGAATGGGAGCGCACTGGTAGTTATTGGATTATATTAACTCAAGATGTTGATGAAGTAGCATATTTTAGAGCAACTATTAGAAGATGTTCTTATTAGATTAGATGGATAGATGAAGATGGTGAGGAACATGCGATTTATTGCGCAGTGCGTGGGCCAGTAGAAACAAAGATTGATGATTATGATCGTCATAATATACTTTTTAATGATCCCAACTATTCTCTTGATATCTATATGCCCAAAAATCCTTTAACGATGAATAGATTTAAGCGTTATGATAAATTTTATTTAGCTGGCGCGGATGATCCAGATGATAAAATTTGTTGGCGTGTTGAAGCAACTGATTCTATTTCTACTCCTGGAATTTTAGAAATTCAAGCAACTGAATACTTCTCTAATAATACTTAGGATGATGTTGATAATGGTCTTGTTGGTGTATTAATTACTCCTGAAGAAGATCCTAATCCATCAACTGAAAGAAAAGTTATATTTATTTCTGGAGAAACGTTTATTAAACCTTCAAAAGTTTATGAATATACTATTGGTATTCCTAGTGCTTAGAAATGGGAAGTTGATAAAAAGTATCCTGTTAAATTAGAACCATTTACTAATGAAAAAGGATATAGTTGTGTTAGAGTTAAATGGCTTTCTCCATATAGTGGAGAATTTGAATTACGTATTGGAAATTATAATAAGACTATTGTAGTTGAATCCTTAATATGAGGTAAAAAAAATGAGAGTACAAAATTATGAAAGACCATAGTCTTCTTTTCTTTCTGTAGAAAAAGACATGGGCATTATTATAGATAATATTTTAAAAAACCCTCGAATTCAAAGGCTACTGTATTATACTTCTGCTGATGCTTTAAGTAAACCAGATTTGGATGATGATTAGAAATTATCATTGTTAGAACATAATATTAAAATTGTTCCTAAGATTACTGTTGATAATGTTGAATATAATTATTTATTAATTAGTTTTAATAATTTTATTTAGAGTTCTAATCCAGAATTTAGAGATAATGTTATTGAATTTGATATAGTTTGTCATCTTGAAAACTGGTAGTTAAAAGATTTTCAATTAAGACCTTTTAAGATTGCGGCAGAACTTGATTATATGTTTAATAAGAAACGTTTAACAGGTATTGGCTTGTTAGAATTTCTTAGTGCATAGGAAAAAGTGCTTAGTGATGAGTATGCGGCAGTCTGTTTGAAATATATTGCTTATCATGGTGGAGAAGATAAATATCATAATGTATCTCCAAAACATGAAGAGCAATTACAAAAGGATTTTTGGAATTATAAGGAAAATAAAAAAGAGTAATGGATACAAGATTAGCAATGATATGCGGCACTGATATACCAGTGCCATCATGCTAGTTAGTATTACATTAGCCTACTTTAGAAGA
>DGSM01000130.1:3242-8741 GCA_002393975.1 Clostridiales bacterium UBA4362 | reverse complement strand
ATGCCTTGGAATTATCGTCCATGGGGTTGCGGTTCTGGCGCAAATGGTTCATGTAATGATGGATGGATACAATTTGAAATCTGCGAAGATGGATTAAATAATAAAGAATATTTTGAGGCAGTTTATAAAGAAGCTTGTGAATTAACTGCTTATCTTTGTAAAGAATATAAACTTAATCCAAAAGGAACTGTAAGTTTTTAGAATAAAAAAGTTCCTGTTATACTTTGTCATCAAGATAGCGCACGACTTGGTTTAGGTAGTAATCATGCTGATATATACCATTGGTTTGGTAGATTTGGAAAAACAATGGAAAATGTTCGTAATGATGTTGCCGCACTATTGTCTAATGAAACATCATCTCCTGAAACTCCAGTAGAAGTAAAAGAAGAATTAATTTATACTCGTTTATTAAAACGTGGTAGAACTGGCGATGATGTTAGATTACTTCAAGAAGCATTAATTAAATTGGGCTATGATTTAGGGTCATATGGTGCTGATGGAGATTTTGGTGAAGCAACTCAAAAAGCAGTTCTTAAATTCCAATAGGATAACAATTTAGATGCTGATGGAGAAGCTGGGCCTGCTACATATAATATGTTAAATAAATTATTATCTAATTCTTCTTCTCAATCAAATAAACCAATAGCAAAAAATGATAATTTATATAGAGTGCGCCTTTCCTGGGATGATGATTCAAGTCAAGTAGGAGCATTCACAAAGTTATCAACAGCAAAGAAGGCTTGCGCCAACGCAGGTCCAGGATATTTTGTATTTGACCCATCTGGACAAGTAGTATTTAAATATGGAGATAATCCTGATGGAATTACTCCACGAAAAACAAACTATACTGATGTTATGATTGGTTCAGCCTCAAAAGATGAACGTGGTCAATATCGTGGTGGTTAGGCGGGAGACCAGACTGGTAAAGAAGTTTATATAAATAATTGGTATAGTTATAATTGGACAAATGTTTTTCGTCCTAATGATCCTATTTTAGCAGAAAAGATTGCTCAAATCTGTGAAGATGGTTGCGCTAATAATAAAATTGGTTATAGTCAAACAGATAGAAATACATTATTAGCACAGGCAAAAAAAGTAGGATATGATATGTCAAAAATTACCACTCCTTGTAATTGTGATTGTAGCTCATTTGTTAGTGCTATTTGCGTTTGCGCAGGTTTGCCAGAAAGCACATTTTTCCCAGGTGGAAATGGATGTGTAACATCTACAATTGGTCCTGCTTGTTTAAGCACTGGTAAATTTAGTAATTTGACAGGTAGCAAATATACTGGCTAGAAAAATTATCTTAAACGTGGCGATATTTTATGTAATGCAAATGCGCATGTAGTTGTTGTATTAAGTAATGGGAGTAATGCTTAATGAAAAATAAAAAACCAAAAGGGAAAAAGAAAATTGAATTTTCAAAAACTCTTTTAATTCAAGAATCAATTTTAATTTGGATTCATACTGTGGCAATGATAGTTCTCGCATACATTTGCGTCTTCCTCGGTTCATATGCCGAACTGCCTTGGTTGACTGCAATGGTCGCACTTCCTTGGACAGCATATGGAGTAAGCTAGCATGCTTACTATAGAAAAGCATAGGCAGAAAATACTCAAGGCGGTATCGTATATGAAAACGCTATGCTCCCCTATGCAGAGACAGAAGATTGCCGCTAACTATTCAAAAACCCAATATATATTTTTTTATATATTGGGTTTATTTTTATATTTGATATTTTTATTTATATATTATATAATTTATATAGAAAGATTAATTACTTCATAGCTCTATAAAAATAGTAAAATAAAAAAACGATTTTGTCAACTAAAGGTGATATATATGAAAGTAAGAACATTTTATACAGATGGAGCTACTTCCAATAATGGATATGAAAATTCTTCAGGTGGATTTGGTGTCATTGAATTAGATGAATATAATAATATATGCTATGAATATCAAGAATTTAAAGCACCAACAACTAATAATGAAATGGAATTAATGGCTATACTACATACTTTATAGTATATTCAAAAAGAATCTAATAATTTTATAAAACCAATTATTTATACTGATTCTGCTTATTGTTATAATATCATTACGAATTGGATGTATAGTTGGGAAAAAAATAATTGGCTTAGACCAAAAAATCAAGAGATTAAAAATCTTGATATTATAAAACAAATTTATAATTTAGCATCATTGGCTGAAATAAAAAAAGTAAAAGGTCATAATGGTAATTTAGGAAATGAATTAGCAGATCAATTAGCAACGGGAAGGAGAAAAATAAATGTTAAATGAAATGTTAATAGGAAGATTCGTTTGCCCAGTATGTGGCAGAATTATTTATTTTCCAACAAGAGGATATTGGTGTCCTTATTGTGGTATAGACTTAAAACATCAACCACCAATTGAAGATACAAATTCAAGTGAAAGATTAACTGCTAGAACAGAAACTGGTATTCCTTATTATATAGGAAAACATACTTTTAGAGAAAAAACATTTGCGCAAGATATGGGGATTAGCGCAATAGCAGAGGTTTTAGAAAAACTTGCTGAATTAGAAGATGAGCAAGAAAATAATTAATATTAAACTCTACAATTTATTTTGTAAATTGTAGAGTTGTTTTTTTTAAAAAAATATGTTATAATATTTATAGAATAATAAAAAAGGAGATTTTATATGGCGATAGATAAAACTCTTTATAATGAAGAGAGTATTGAGAGCTTATCGCCGTTGGAATTTACTCGCCTTCGCCCAGGTGTTTATGCTGGTGATACAACTTATGCGACACAATTGTTAGTAGAAATTTTTTCAAATGCAGTTGATGAATTTCGACTTGGACATGGCTCTCAAATTGATGTAGAAATTAAAGGACCGAAAGTAAGAGTTAGAGATTATGGTCAAGGTTTTATTCCAAATTCTTTTAGAGATGATGGAAAAACAATCCTTGAAGCAGCATTTAGCATTTTGAATACTTCTGGTAAATATAGAGAAGACGGAACCTATGAGGGTACTTCATTAGGTTCTTTTGGTATTGGCTCAAAAATTACAACTTATCTTTCTCATTGGCTTGATGTATATACTTATAGAGATGGAGAAGTAGAACATATTCATTTTACAGAAGGTGTTTTTGATAAAAGAGATTCTTTTCAGGTGAGAGATTTTCCACCTGGCACTAGCGTTGAATGGGAACCAAGTGAAGAATTTTTTACTCATCCAGAAGTTGATATAAAAGAAATTAAGAATCTATTTAAAACAATCGCTGCTCTTTGTCCAGGACTTAAAATTGAACTAAATGATAATGGGAATGAAACAACTTATCTTTCACAAAATGGTATTAGTGATTTAGTTGATGAAGCTGTTGCTGGTAAAGAATTAATTAAGAATAGATTCAATATGAAATATGAAAATGGTAAAAATAAGATTGATATGGTTATGACATATACATCTAATTACGCGCTCAATCTTATTCCATATGTTAATACTGGATTAACAGCTAATGGACCTCATATTTCTCAAATTAAATCACTTATTACTCGTGAATTTAATAAATTTTTCCGTGATAAAAAATGGTTAAAAGAAAAAGATGAAAATTTAACAGGTGATGATATTCAAGAGGGTTTGTATATTGTTTTCAATATTACAGCTCCTAATGTTGGATATGACGCTCAAGTTAAAACAAGAATTACAAAAATTGATATGACTCCTTTTACTGGAGAATTATCAGAAGAATTAAAGACTTGGTTTGCGACTAATGAAAAAGAAATTAAAGCAATAGCAGACAAAGCGATCAATGCACGGAAGGCTCGTTTAGCTGCGCAAAAAGCTAGAGATAGTGTGCGTGAAGTCCAAAAGAAAAAAGAAAAGGCTCTTAAATTTGATAGCAAACTGGCCGATTGCTATAGTAAAGATCGCAAGAAATGTGAAATTTTCATCGTTGAGGGAGATAGTGCTAGTGGCAACTTAAAGCAGGCGCGAGACAATGAATTTCAAGCGGTTATGCCTGTACGCGGCAAGATACTTAATACACAAAAAGCAAGTCTTGATAAGATTCAAAAAAACGCAGAAATTATGTCAATGATTCAAGCTTTTGGTTTGGAAATTGATTTAAAGACTATGAAAGTTACTTACCATCCAGATAGAATTAGATATGGTAAAATAATTATTATGTCTGATGCTGATGTTGATGGTGCGCATATTAAGAATCTTTTCTATACTTTTATATGGAACTTCTGTCCAGAACTTATAAAGGATGGATATATTTATGCTGGTGTGCCACCTCTTTATAAAGTAACAATGGCAAAGAAATATTACTATCTTAAAGATGACGCAGCACTTGAAGAATTTAGAAAGAAAAATGCTAATCGTTCATATACTGTAAATCGTTTTAAGGGACTTGGCGAACTTTCTCCAGAAGAGACAGAAGAGACTTTGATTGAACCAGAGAATCGAATTATTAAACAGATTACTGTTGAAGATATTCAAGCAACTGATAGATTGTTTGATGACTTAATGGGTACTGCGGTAGTTCCTCGTAAGTTGTATATCAAAGAACATTCACAGGAGGCAACCTACAATGCTGAATAAGATGTCATATACTGAATTAAGAGAAAAAATCCATGTAATATTTTATGATTTGTTAGATAGAGAATTTGAATGTGTAAAAGGTAATGAGTTTGATAATGAATTTTTAGAAGCACAAACTGATGAAGTATTACAACTTATTCGGCAGCAAGGAGGAGAGGTATAATGGTAAATGATGTATTACATGAATTAGGAACAAATTTTATTGAGTATGCGGTCGCAGTAAATAGTGATCGTGCGATTCCTGATTCAAAATCTGGTCTTAAACCGGTAGCAAAAAGAATATTATATGACGCTTATAATAGCGGCTTCTCTTCTGCGAAACCTCATGTAAAGTGCGCTCTGATTGTTGGTGACACAATGGGTCGTTTCCATCCACATGGAGATAGTTCAATTTATGGTGCGCTTGTTCGTCTGTCTCAAGATTGGGTAATGCGTTATCCTCTTATTGATTTTCATGGAGCAAATGGTAATAGAGATGGCGATGGCCCTGCACATATGCGTTATACAGAAGCTCGTCTTGGAAAGATCGCTGAAGATGGTTTATTGGTTGGTATGAAAAAAGGAGTAGTTGATTTTATTCCAAACTATTCCGAAACAGAAGATGAACCAGTTACTCTTCCTTCTATTTTCCCAAATCTTCTTTGTAATCCTAATACTGGCATTGGTGTTGCTATGGCATGTAACTGGGCGCCACATAATCTTAATGAAGTTGCGCAAGCCATATACGATTATATGGATGGAAAAGAACCTATGCTTCCTGGGCCAGATTTTCCAACTGGTGGAATTATTATTAATAAAAATGATATTCCAGCAATTATGCGGACTGGGCATGGAAGTGTAAAAGTTCGTGGAAAATATATAGTAGAAGATAATAAAATTATATTTACAGAAATTCCATATGGGATTGC
>DGSM01000130.1:0-3094 GCA_002393975.1 Clostridiales bacterium UBA4362 | reverse complement strand
AAAAAAGGTTTTAGACTTGTTCTTGAATGTGCTAAAGATGCTAATATTGTAAAAATTATAATGCAATTATTTAAGAGCACTGATCTTCAAACTTCTTTTTCTTATAATCAAGTAGCTCTTATTGATAAAACTCCTACTGAATTAAATCTTAAAGATTGTTGTAAAATTTATGTTGAACATAATAGAGATTGTTTAATTAGAGAAATTAATTTTGATATTAAGAAAGCTCAAGATAGATTAAATATTGTTGAAGGTTTGCTGAAAGCACTTGAAGATATTGATAATGTAATTGCTCTTATTAAAGCATCTGAAAGTTCAGCAAAAGCGAGAATTGCTTTACAGCAAAAATATGGATTTAATGAAGAACAAGCAAAAGCCATTGTTGATATGCGACTTGGTAAGCTTGCAGGATTGGAGCGCATCGAAATTGAGAATGAAAAAACTGAATTAGTACAGGAAATTAGCAGACTTAATTCTCTTCTTCTTAATCCCGATGATGAAATTCGTCGCCGTCTTGGAGTACTTGTTAGTAAGTATGGTGATGCTCGTCGGACAGAACTTACACAAATTGAAGAACCTAAAAATAAAGAAGAAAAAGAAGTTGCTTTAATTCCTCCTGAAAAATGTGTTGTTGTAATGACTGAAAATGGTAGTTTAAAAAGAATTTCAGCGACATCATTTAGAAGTCAGCGCAAAGGTGGAAAAGGAGTAAAAACTCAAGAAGATATTACTGCTGCTGTAATTAGAACAAATACAGTTGATAGTTTAATGATTTTTACTAATAAAGGAAAAATGTATAGACTAGTAGTAAATAATATACCAGAAGGTACAAATTCTTCTAAAGGCACTCCTGTGCGGGCATTGATAGAAATGGAGAAAGATGAAACAGTTCAAACTATTTACTCTATATATAGAGATACTGATGCTAAATTTGTACTATTCATTACAAAAAATGGTCTGGTTAAAAAGACTGCGCTTAGTGAATATGTTGGAACGAAAAAGACTAAAGGGATTGGCGCGATTAGTCTCAAAGAGGGAGATGCCTTATCAGTCGTTACGCTTGTAAAAGATGAACCATTAATTATTGTTAGTAAAAAAGGTAATGCTATTAAATTTAATATTAATGAAGTTTCACCGACTGGTCGTTTAACTGCAGGTGTTAAAGGAATTAATTTAAGCGATGATGATGAAGTAATTGCTGCGTTACCAGTCCGTCATAATGAAGATGACTTGGCAATCTTCACTTCTCGTGGATATGGAAAGAGGATTAATCAAAAAGATATTAATCTTCAAAAACGAGGAGGAAAAGGTGTCTCAGTTTATAAAGAAAATAATATTAGTGGTCATGCCAGTTCTGCGCAGTTAGTAAATGATGAAGATATGGTTCTTTTGATTGGTGATAAAAATTCTATTTGTATTTCAGCTAAAGAAATTCCTGTAATAGGTAGAGTTGCCATTGGAAATATTATGTTAAAAAATAATAATATTTCTAATGTAAGTAAAGTATGATAGAAAATAAAACATATTTTGTAGATAGAATTAATTCATCAAAAGCAAATAAATTTACTGAAGCATATCATTATTCAGGCACAGGCTTTAAAAAGGCATAGTATAATTTAGGAATTTTTAAAAAAGAAAATAATCTATTAGTAGGGGTCCTCCAATGGGGGACATCCTACGCAGTAGATATAAAATTAAATAGATATGTAAAAGAACCTTTAGCAAGAGAAAATTATCTTGAATTAAATAGATTTTGTATGGCGGATAGTGAAGGAAAAAATAGTGAAAGCCAAGCTATATCATTAGGAATAAAATGGATTAAATAGAACCTTCCTGATATAAAATTATTAGTATCTTATGCTGGACGCAAGGAAGGTAATTATGGATATATTTATTAGGCAACTAACTGGGAATATTTAGGCTATTTTATCTCTCCTGGATTTTGGTTAGTAGATGGAGAAGAAAGACATTAGATTACTTTATGGTATCGACATACTTAGCATAATCCATCAATTGGTTTTAAAGCAGACTTACTTACTATGTATGAAGATATACGATAGACTTGGACTAAATAGTTTATTTATATTATTAGATTAGATAAACATTTAACTCCAGCAACTCCAATATTAGATTATCCAAAACCAGCTAATGAATATCCAATTATGATAAGAGAAGAAATATATAAATAGAATGATGATATATTTAATAATTATCATAAAGAAAAGAAAATAATAGAAGATATATATTGGGAAAAAGAATTGTATTATTTTTCACGAACTACTTTGCGTAAGCATGGAATTTTACCGCCAGCTAAACCTAGAGATATACAATATGCTTAGTATGATATCTATGGACATTTAGAAAAAACTGGTAAAATAATTCGAGATTTTGTAACAGATGAATTAAAGAAAACACAATTAGGTGAAGCATTTAAATCAGGTAAAAGTTATAAAAATAAATTTTTTAGAACATTTAATATAAAAGAAGAAATACCAGAAGAAATTGAAGTACCTATAGTTGCTATTATTGATGAAATTCCTTTTGCGCGATTATAGGATATAGCAAATTATTTAAATGTATCTAAGCAAGCAGTTTCAAAAGCTAAAGTTGATAATAAAGATAAAATAAAAAATGTTGCGGTTATATGGGCCGGCGCGGACCAGGTTAATCCGTCCGGATGAAGCGCGAAAACCGCATCTACATAAAAGGAAAAATATATGATACATAATTTTGATACAATGCGAGAACTAGTTGAAAAACTCAACTATTATACAAAATTATATGATGAAGGTAATCCCGCTATTTCAGATAAAGAATGGGATAATATGTATTTTGAACTTCAAAAACTTGAAAATGAGTTTGGAGTTATATTATCAAATTCTCCTACTGTAAAAATTAATTATACTGTAAAAAATTCTCTTGAAAAAGTAGAGCATAATCATCCAATGCTTTCACTTCAAAAGACCAAAAGTGAAGAAGAAGTAGTGAATTTCCTTAAAGGATATGATGCTATTTCAATGGCTAAAATGGATGGATTAACTTGTTCTCTTTTATATAAAGATGGCGAATTAGTATCTGCGGAAACACGAGGTAA
>DGSM01000012.1:7958-14878 GCA_002393975.1 Clostridiales bacterium UBA4362 | reverse complement strand
ATCTGGATGTCCTGGATCATCTTTTCTAATTCTCGATGGATCTGTAACTGCGTTCTTTACTTTTTCTGCAACTATTTCTTCACTATCAGATAAATAAAGTGCGTTTCCAAGTGACTTACCCATCTTAACATTTCCATCTAAGCCTTTTATCCTTGAAGTATTATTAATTACAGCCATAGGTTCTACTAAAGTTTCACCATAGATAGAATTAAATTTTCTAACTATTTCTCTGCATTGTTCTATTAAAGGAAGTTGGTCATCACCAACTGGAACTAGATTTCCTTCAAATGCTGTGATATCTGCTGCTTGACTTACTGGATATCCTAAAAATCCATATGTGACACTTTCTCCAAAAAGATCTTTTTTCTGAGCTATTTCAGTCTTTACTGTTGGATTTCTTTGAAGTCTTGCAATAGTTACTAAGTTTGAATAGTAAACTGTAAGTTCTGCTATTTCTGGAATTTCTGATTGAACAAAATAAGTAACCTTATTTGGATCTAATCCTGCAGACATTCCATCCATAACTATTTGCATAACATTTTCTCTAACCTTAGAAGGATTATTAAAATTATCTGTTAATGCTTGAACATCAGCAACTTCTATAAAAGTTTCAAAATCATCTTGAAGTTTTACCCATGAACTTAAAGAACCAAAATAATGACCAATATGTAAATGACCTGTTGGCCTTACTCCTGTTAAAATTCTTTTGGTTTTGTCTGGTTTTAAATCTTCAATGTTAATTTTTTCATCTTCCATTTTATTTCTCCTTCTACATATTAACTGTAAGTTTTATTAGCAAGTCCAAGTCATCATCTTTTGCCGCTTTGCATCTTCTCTCTTCTCCACATTTAGTACATTTGTATATAATAATGTATCCCTTTTTGCTATCTGGCAAAACTTGTATAGGTTTCAATAATCCTCTACATTCTGCTTCTCTATCACCTGGATTTATATCCACATGCTTTGAACAAAGGCATTTTGGACAATGATCTCTTGAAGTATATCCAAGTGGATCAACTTTTGATCCACAATTTTCACATATAAATTCTTCATCATTTTTGGTAAAGTTTTTCATAATACTTCTTTCTAATAATTCTAATAATCAAATACACTGCCACCAATAAATTCTCTAAGTAAAGAGTTGTTTGGAATAATATTCTCATTCTCTATTGGTGTGAAATATTTTAAGAAACTACTTAATCTTTTAGCTTCACTATATTCTCTTTCTGTATTTGGAATAGCATCTAAAAGAGGAATTGCATATCTTCCTAATATATTATGTTCATATACTAATGAACTATTATACATTACATCCGCTTCTTCTTGGAATGGGAATATATTTTTTCTTTCTCCTGCATTTACACTTGGCCAACGTTTCAAGGTCTCTAACGCACTATAGCCTCTATAATTGTAGTCTCTAACAATTCTACGAACTAATCTAGTATCAGTAGTTGAAATTCTATTAAAGTAATCTATATTTAATACGGTTAAATCGCTAATATAAATCTTAAACTTTTCGTCTTTAGGAATACTTGCTGTAAGCTTATTATTTAAGCAATGAATTCCTTCAATTACTAGAACCTCATCTTTTGATAAATGCATAGTTTTTTCAGGATAATACTTTTTAGTTCCTTCTTTAAAATCAAAGGTTGGAACATTTATTGTTTCTCCATTTATTAGCTTTGTTAGATGATCATTAAATAAATCTAAATCTAAAGCATCAATTGTCTCAAAGTCATATTCTCCATTTTCGTCTTTAGGATTATCTACTCTTTCAACAAAATAATTGTCTGTTCCAATAGTTACTGGTTTTAAGCCATTTACTCTTAATTGCATTCCTAATCTTTTAGCAAATGTGGTCTTTCCTGAAGATGATGGACCTGCAATTAATATTAATCTAACGCCT
The DNA here is from genome assembly GCA_002393975.1 of Clostridiales bacterium UBA4362. GTDB lineage: Bacteria > Bacillota > Clostridia > TANB77 > CAG-508 > CAG-793. The sequence continues at coordinate 12,972 of DGSM01000012.1, read as the reverse complement.
GGTTTTTTCAAAATCTTATCTGCTATTTGTGCAATCTTTTTTTCATGTAAAGCTTCTGACATTAGAATTAAATCTTTTGCTTTTCCTTCTTCTATTAATTTATTAACTTTGTATGTAGTTCTAACTCCCATTACTTCAAAAATATCATCATATTCTTGAAGTGCAGCTAAGAATTTTCTATTATCTTTAAAATCACCTACAACACTTGGGTTGTGCTTGTCAGGATATCTTACTATAAATCCATTTTTATGTTTTTCTATTTCAAATAAATTTATGTATTTAGTTGAAACTGGCATAACTCCATAAAAATAATTGAAATAATCTTTGCAAAAATATAAAGAAACTTCATCTTTTAGAGGATTTTCTAGTTGTAAAATGCCTCTTAATGTACGTTCTTTTGAATAAAACTCATGAGCTTCTTCTTTAGTCATTTCTTTTTTTACAATTGGAATATTTTCTCGAGAAATCTCAATCATCCTATTTTTTACATTTTGTAGCATTTCATCTGTTACTTTCATATTATCTAATTCGCAAAACATTGCATTGAATAATTGATAATTAATAACAAGTAACGCATTAGGATATAATTCATGAAAAGCCATAGCCATTAAATATAATACGCCTCTTATATATACTTTCATTCCATCATTATCTTTTAAGTCTATTAGCTCTACATTATCACCTTCTGAAAATTTATAATCTAAAGGTCTAATTTCATTATTACATCTACATGCAATTATCTTGTCTGCCGAAGAATCGATATGTTCTCCAAACATATCGAGAGCGCTCTCATTTTCGTGTGTTAATCCAATTTCATTTCCTTGGTAAACTAGTTTCATAAAATTTCTCTCTTTCTTTTTATTTCATCTTATCTTTTATTTTTTGTAAAATATTTAATGCATCAATTGGGGTTATTTCTTCAAGTTTAACCTGGTCTAACTCATGTGCAATTTCTGCTAACTTATAATTATACATATTTAATTGAGGTGTTTCTTCCTCAAGTGAATTTGCTTGTCCTTTTTTAGTATCTCGTAAAATACTTTTTCTTTCCATGCTTCTTAAAATATCATTAGCTCTTTTTGTTGTTTCTTTAGGAAGTCCTGCAAGTTTCGCAACATGAATACCATAACTTTCATCAGTTCCTCCTGGAACGATTTTTCTTAAGAAGATGACATCTTCTCCTCTCTCTTTTACTGTAACATGGTAATTTTTGGTACCTTCCAATTTTTCTTCTAAACTAACTAGCTCATGATAATGAGTAGCAAATAAAGTTTTAGCATGTAGCTTAGAAATATATTCTGCAACTGCCCAAGCAATAGATAAACCATCATATGTTGAAGTTCCTCTACCAATTTCGTCTAATATAACTAAACTTTTTGGTGTAGCATTTTTTAAAATACTAGAAACTTCCTTCATTTCAACCATAAATGTGCTTTCGCCCATTGCTAAATCATCAGATGCTCCTATTCTTGTAAAAATTTTATCTACAACGCCAATATGAGCATATGATGCTGGTACAAAAGATCCCATTTGAGCCATTAATGTTATTAATGCAGCTTGTCTCATATATGTTGATTTTCCTGCCATATTAGGACCTGTAATTATATTTAATCTAGCATCTTCAGAATTTAGATATATATCATTTTCAACAAAGTCTCCAGATGGTAAAATTTTCTCTATTACAGGATGTCTACCATCTTTTATATCTATTTCATTTGAGTCATCTACTACAGGCTTTACATAGTTCATATCTTCTGCAACTTGTGCTAAGCTGCATAATACATCTAGATTTGAAACTATATTTGCTGCATTTTGAAGTCTTTTGGCATTTTCTTTAATTTGATTCCTTATTTTAACAAAGATATCATATTCTAAATTAATAATTCTTTCTTGAGCACCAACAATCTTGTCTTCCATAGATTTCAACTCATCTGTTATAAATCTTTCACCAGTAGTTAATGTTTGTTTTCTAATATATCTATCCTTTGGAACTTGACTTAAGAATGATTTGGTTACTTCTATATAATATCCAAATACTTTATTATAGCTAATCTTTAGATTTTTAATTCCTGTCTTTTCTCTTTCATCAGCCTCTAACTTTGTTAGCCAAATTTTACCATTTGTAGTAGCTTCTAATAATTCATCAATATCTGAATTGTAACCTTTTTTGATTAACCCTCCTTCTTTAATAGTCATAGGTGGTTCATCAACTATCGCTGTATCTATCAGTTCATATATATCATCTAGAGTGTCTAAATTGTCATGCATATCAACTAATATATTGCTTTGAGTTCTAGCAAGCGAATGTAAAATTTCTGGAAGCATTGATATAGAACTTTTAAGTGTTGTAAGATCTCTTGCATTTGCAGTTCCATAAGAAATTTTTCCAGCTAAACGCTCAATATCATATACACTTTTTAGACTTTCCCTCAAATCATCTCTTAAAATTGGGCTTTTCTTTAATTCTTCAACTCCATCTAATCTAAGATTTATTTCATTTTTATCTATTAAAGGATCTGAAATCCAACGTCTTAGTAGTCTTCCTCCCATAGATGTAGCAGTTTTATCTAATACCCAAAGTAGAGTTCCTCTTTTTGATTTATCTCTTAGCTTTTCTACAAGTTCAAGATTTCTTCTAGCAGATATATCAAGTGTCATATATTTAGTTGTTTTATATATAGTAATCTTATTTAAGTTATTAGGTTTAGTTTTTTGGGTCTCTTCTATATATTTTAATAGCATTCCTATTGCTGATATTGCTAGATTGTAGTTCTTAAAGTCTTCAATTTTTTCATTATTATGATCAAATATTTCAAAAGTCCTTTTTATAGTTTCTAAATCAAATTTAGTATCTAATTCGCCTATTGAACTTTTTGAATTAAATATATCTGGTATAAAGTCATCTTCTTTATCAAGAGTTTCCATCTCTTTAGTTAATGGTTTATCTACTGATATAAAGCTACTAAATCTTAGTTTTATTTCTTCAACTTCTTCTAAGCTTTCATTCATCATTGGATTTACAATGATTTCTGATGGATTAAATCTTGAAATCTCATCAATAAGCTTTGAAAAATTATTATCTTCATTTATTTGAGTACTTAAGAATTCTCCTGTTGAAATATCACATATAGCAATTCCAAAATATAATCCTTCTTTATATATAGACATAATATAATTGTTTTGTGTTTCATCTAGAAGATTTCCATCAGTAATAGTTCCAGGAGTCATTATTTTAATGACATCTCTTTTAACTATACCTTTTGCATTTTTAGGATCCTCCAATTGTTCACAAATTGCAACTTTATATCCTTTAGCTATTAACTTAGTGGCATATATCTCTCCTGCATGATATGGTATTCCACACATAGGAGCTCTATCTTCTCTGCCACATTCTTTTCCCGTTAGAGTAAGTTCAAGTTCCCTTGAAACATTTATTGCATCATCAAAAAACATTTCATAAAAGTCACCTAATCTATAAAAAAGAATCGTATCAATATGTTTTGATTTTGTTTCAAGATAATGTTGCATCATTGGAGAAAATGATGAAATCTCAGCTAAGGCTTGCTTAGTTGAAATTGCATTTTCAATAGTCTTTTTTCGATTTTGTACAGCTTGTTCTTCCTTGTTTTGTCTAGCTGTTTTTAATTTGTTATCATTTGTGTCTAAATTGTTTTCTGTTTGTTTCTCCAAGTCTTGCCTCTTTCTTAAATTTTTACTCTTGTATTTTATCACAACAGCCTTCTAAATACCATATGTGATTGCCAATAATTTTTACATCACACATCTTTCCAATAAGGCTTTTATCTCCTTTAAAATTAACTATAACATTTGCTTCATTTCTTCCTGTCAAAATCTTTTCATTTGTCTTGCTATAGCCTTCTACTAATACTTTTTGAGTAGTTCCAACATATGTTTCATTCTTCTCTGCTATTTGTTTTTCAGCTAAAGCCTTAAGTCTATCAAATCTTTTATGTTTTATTTCTTCTGGAACTTGATCCTCCATTTTTTCTGCTGGAGTACCTACTCTAATTGAATAAATAAACATAAATATTTGTTCAAATTTTACTTTTTTTACAACATCTAATGTATCTTCAAAATCCTCTTCTGTTTCACCAGGAAATCCAACTATTATATCTGTTGTAAATGTACTATCAGGCATCAGTCTTCTTATTCTATCAACAAGTTTTAAATATTGTTCTTTAGAATATTTTCTATTCATTCTCTTTAATACATTTGTAGATCCTGATTGTAATGGTAAATGTATTAGATGACATATATGTTTAGAGTTTGCAATTGCCTCAATTACATCATCTGTAAAATCCTTAGGATGTGGTGATATAAATCTAATTCTTTCTATTCCTTCTATCTCATCTATTGCTTTAAGTAATGTTGCAAAAGAATTTACTATCATTTCTTTTCCTTGGACAATTACCTCATATGAAATATTATTATCTTTTTCTCTTTCAGAAACTAGATACGAATTAACATTTTGGCCTAAAAGCATTATTTCTTTATAGCCTTTTTTAGCTAACTCTTCTACTTCATTTATAATATCTCCTGGTTTTCTGCTTCTCTCTCTTCCACGTACATAAGGAACAATACAATAAGTGCAAAAATTATTACAACCATTCATAATTGCTACTGAAGCTTTTATATTATCTCCTCTAACAATTGGTGTTCCTTCATGAATTTCGCCTTCTATATCTATTACATCTTCTATTTTCTTTTTTTCTTTTAACGCAAAATAAATGTCTTTGGCAAGATTTTCCAATGTGTGTGTTCCAAAAATTATATCAACATATGGATAGCTTCTTTTAATTTTATCTGTAATTTGCTTTTCTTGCATCATACAGCCACCAATAGCAATTATTGTTCCTTTATCTTCTTTGAATTTCTTTGCCTCTCCTAATTTTCCAAAAAGTCTATCTTCTGCATTTTCTCTAACACAGCATGTATTAAATATAATTACATCTGCATCATCCATTTTATCTGTAAATACGTATCCCGCTTCTTG
>DGSM01000012.1:0-7857 GCA_002393975.1 Clostridiales bacterium UBA4362 | reverse complement strand
CCCATTGTCATTATAAAATACTTTGGCTCTTCTATGCTCTTATTTAATTCTTTTATCTTTTTTGCATATTTAATTATTTCTTCGTTCATTATTCTTCCTCAAAAAACAAAAGACCCTGTAACCCTATTACAAATAGAGTGTGCAGAGTCTCTTCAAATTCATTAATTATTTTAATCCATATTTCTTCTTAAATCTATCAGCCTTACCGCCAGTAGTTTCTTTTCTTAAATTTCCTGTCCAAAATGGATGGCAATTTGAGCAAACATCTACCTTTAACTCTTGTTTGGTTGAGTTAGTTTTAAATGTATTTCCACATGCGCAAGTGACTGTAGCTTCATAATATTCTGGATGTATTCCTTCTTTCATTACATTCACCTCTTTCTTTATTATTTAGCCTTAGATATAACTTCTGTACCATCATAGTATCCACAACTTGGGCATACTCTATGTTGCATCATAAGTTCGTGGCAATGTGGACATTCTACTAAATTCTTATTATCTAATTTCCAAGTAGATCTCCTTGTATGAGTTCTAGCTTTAGACCATCTTCTTTTAGGTTGTGCCATTTTTCTTCACCCTCCTCATCTTGAAAAGTCGTATATTTATTGATTAGTAAGGAAAAAGCCTACTGAAATCAACTATATCTCTTAAATTGACTTATTTATTATATTCTTTTATAGCTGCTTTGTCAATACTTTTTCTGAATATTTGAAATCTCTTTTATGCTTATTTCACTAATCTCATTGTCCTTGCGTACTTTAATTTTTCTTCTTATTGAATCTACTTTTATAAAGAAGCCTACGAAATCTTGATATTTTCTATTTTTATAATATTTTACAATAATAGAATCTCCCGAATCCAGTTCATTTATTGTGTTGGAAATTTCTTCCATAACTTCTTCTGATAAATCTCTTTTTTCTTCATAAATTTCTTCTTTTTCTCTAAGAGCCGCTTCTAATCCTTTAAGACTATCAAAAGGTAGAAATTGATTAGCTCTATCACTTGTCTTATTCTGCATTATGGCCTCCTATTAATTTGTTTCTAATAATAGTTGTCGCTCCTTCTTCAAGATTCATCCCTCTAATTATTGCATTTTTACCCATTCGATTACGTATGTTTCCAATTGCCATTTCCAAATTTCTTTCTTTTTCTACTTTCATTTGATCTACAAATAGACTTAATTGAATATCTCCTGGATTTACAACATCATTGAAGCTAATGCCAATTCTTCGAATCATAACTCTAGAATTTACTCTAGTATCAAATAATTTTAGAAAGTTTTTTACTAACTCTGTATAAACATTTGTAAAATTTTCAAAATGTACCATTACATTAGTTGCAGGGATAATATCTTTTGAGTAGCCTATATATAGGCTTATTGTGTTAGTTACTAAATTGTTCTTTATAAGTCTTAAACTTCCAAGTTCTACCATTTCTTTAAGAATCAATCTAGCTTTTTCAAATGGATAATCTTGAAATAGGACTTGACTATTTGATATAGAATTTCTTTTTGGTTTATAACTTTTTATTTGTTCAATTGTACAATTTTCTCTACCCCAAGCATGATCTATCAAATATCCTGCATTTATTCCAAACTCTTTATATAATCTTTCGGGTTTGCAATGTGCAACATCATACATATCAAATAATCGCATTTTAGCGAGTCTTCTCTCTATTCCGTGTCCTATTTGCCAAAAGTCTGTTAAAGGTTTATGGTGCCAAAATATTTCTTGATATTTTGTTTCATCTAGCCAATCCATATTTGATGAATTGTGTTTTGCTAAAACATCCATTGCAATCTTACTCAAATACATATTTGTGCCGACTCCAGCAGTTGCCGTAATTCCATAAGTTTCAAAAATATCATTCGTAACAATTTTAGCAAGTTCAATTGGTTCTTTTTTATATAGTTTTAAATATGAAGTTATATCTATAAAGGCTTCATCAATTGAATATACATATACATCATCCTTTGAAAAATATTTAAGATAAATTCCATATATGTTGCTACTATATTCAATATATTTTCTCATTCTTGGAACTGCAATAATATATTTAATATTAGGCGGAATTTCGAAGAGTCTACATCTATTTTTTACCCCTAACATCTTCATTTTAGGAGAAATCGCCAAACATAAAGCCCCATTTCCTCTTGATGGATCTGCTACTACTAAATTTGTATTAAATGGATCTAATCTTCTTTCTACGCATTCTACAGACGCATAGAACGTTTTTAAATCTATACATAAATAATATTTTTTCATGATGGTTATATTTTATCACCGAATTTTTGTTTTGTAAACATATGTTCGTAATAATGTCTAAAATATTTTATTTTTGGTTTATGAAAGCTCTAATTATTAATTATTAATTATTAATTATTTGTTATTTGTTATTAACTATAAATTGTGAATAGTAAAAAAGACAAAAATATAAGGTATAATCTCTAATCTCTTAGAAATTATACCTTGTATATTTTGGTTCTAACTCTTTAATTAAAATACTGTAATAAATGTTAGTATAGCAATCATCAAAAATGATAATGCCATAGCGCCTTTAATCATGCTATTCTTCATAATATCCTCCAAAAAAAGTTTAAATATTTTTCTCTTGAATAACAATGATATTATAACATCTTTTTGTGCTTATGTCAACTAAGGCGTAGTTGGATTCCCATTTCCAAAGTTACTATTTCCATAAATATCTTTGCTATATCTTGCTTTAGCGCCTCTCTCTCGAGCTAAAGCTCTCATATATGCTTGTCTTACATTATTTGAAAGAGTAAGTGTTTCTTCACCTGTGCCTAATGTAATAGCACTTCTAAAGCCTAATATATCATCTATAGAAAAGTCTAATTTATTTTGCGATATTACACAATTATAACATCCTGTACCTGGTCTTAAGTAAAAGAATACTTGTCGCCCTAACTCATATGGTTCATTAGAAGAGCCATAATATGGAATCCATTCAGTACTATATTGTGCTCCAGGTGCTGGTACAGTGTTACCCTTAACATATGACAAATATCCCTTTAAATCTGCTGCTGGAACATATGAATCTATATCATAATCTATTACTCTATAGCCAACGACTTCTCTAGTATTTCCAACATCATTATGATATTCTGAACATCCTGGATTATGGAAAACAACTTCTCTATTTGTTAAATATTTTCCTGTAACATAAAGACTATTTGGATTAGCACTGTTTTTTAAAGTTTGCAAATTTGGCGAATTAAATTCAACTGTATCCGCTCCTCCTAGCGCTGCTTGATAGTTATCCTCGACATATATACCACTTTTAGGAGTAAATTCATTGACTTTATTGTCAATAACTAATGAATAGTTGTTGTAAAATTTATAATTTCCAATTGGCATTCCTTGCATCATAGTTAAGCAAGAAATATTATTCGCAATCTTTCCCCAATCTGTGTCGCTAATATCTGGAATTTTATATTTATATGCAGATTCCATATAATCATTAAAGTTTTCAACTGCATTTGCAAAGCTATATTCAATACAACTTGTAATTACATCTATTCTGTGTTGATTAAATAGTGATGTATCCAAATCAGGATTTACATTTTCTAGTTTTGCTCCATCAGCGTTTCCTGAAGCATCAACTAATCCCCAAGAATGGAATACAAATTTCGAATTATCCCCATAATTATACTTTTGATGTAAATAATATCTTTCATTCTCATCATCGCTCTTTCCTTCGTTTTCATCGAATTCAAAATAAGCAGTATATTTCATATTATATGCATCAGAAACCACACTATAATTATCATTTGGGGAATCTGGAGTTCCAGGATTAAGGTCTAATATAATTTTTTGGAAAATATTCTTATTTACTTGATCACTGAAAAAACTAGCATTTGTATAATAATATACATCATTTAAATCTCTCCAATACCTGTTAATATTACCAAAAAAGTTGTTGATTGATGTAATTTCTCCACCAGCATTTGGAGCTAGAATCATATCCTCTGGATAGTATCCATCCATATAATTCATAATGTCTATCAATTCTTGTCTAGACATATAAATTCTTTGTTTTCCATCTAATTTGAATATAGGAATACCTTGATATGTATCATTAAAGCTTACATTATATTGTTTAGTAATCTCTCTTTCTGCATCTGTATCACCAGTTTGTGTATAATAATTAATATATTGAAATTTATCAAGCTTATATCCATCTGCAGTAGAAGAACCTTTATTAATATCTCTTACTGGCACAGCACTATCTACTTCTTGCATATTTAAAGCAGGTTCTTCTTCTCTTTTATTCAAATGATCTGTATCTAAATAATATTTAACTCCATTATAAATAATATAATTAAAATATTTTATACCTTCATGACCTTTTCGTTGATAAATAACTCTTTGCGTTTGGCCACTAGAAGCAGGACCATTTTTATGGTAATAAACTGTATAAGGATCATAATAAGCTACATATTCTCCAAGTTTTTCTGGTTCAATATCTACAGAACCTAAACTAACTCCTTCTTCATTGATTCCTTCTATTTCCCAATCACCTGTACTACCTGGAGTTAAACCTCCAGTATAAATATAATATCCTTCATATTTGTAAAATTCATTATCTACAACACCATATACTCTCATAAAATTATCTAATGTATAATTAATCACAATGTCATAGTTTCCACCAGCTCTTGTTTTTCCTTTATATTCACATGCATAATAATTATAATTTTGAAGGCCAAATTCAGGTTCATTAGTCAATATAGGTGATTCATTATAATAATCCAAATAACTTGCATCTACGAATTTTCCACCTTGTTGCGGAGTACCACTTTCGTCTATTCTTGGTGGAGTTCCATCACTAATAGTTCCCTTCTCTGCTGCTCTTTTCAAAAGAATCTTTGAATATGCGGTACCTCCTGTTCCTTCATTAGCACCACCATATATAGCATCATTTTCACCATTTTCAACAGCTATATTTTGATAAGGACTATATATATAAAAACCATCATATAAATTAAACAAAATTGCAGGAACATATTCATATAATTCTTCTTTAGAGTATCCGCTTCGTGAAAGACCTGTTCCTAAATTATTATAAAAAGAATTTATAGATGCATTAACATCTCTAAACTTTGAAGTATCTTCAGCAGCATAAGTATTATCCAATGTATTCATTTGGTAAGTTCTAACAGCATCATGTGTTGCATTAAATAATAATCTATTATATGCAGCCTCAGTGTTAGAAACTTTAATTAAATTTCCCGTATATAACGAAATTACCAAGGATATTGGCAATACTATAATAACAAAGATTACGGCAAGATACTGAATTCTCATAAATTAATCCTTCCTTATAATTACCCTCTTATAACAAATTTATCATAACAAAACAAAAAATAATTTTCAACAATTTAAATAATGATATTTTTGTCACTAGAGAATTTTTTATTCGCCATTGATGCAAGCAATTTATTTTTCTCTAAACTTAAGTCAGGATCTTCTGCTATTATTGAAATAGCTAAAGCTTGAACTTCTTTAAGTTCTTCCATATCTTCAAACAAATTAACAATCTTAAATTCTGGCAAACCATGTTGCTTAGTTCCAAAGAAGTCTCCTGAGCCACGGAATTCTAAATCCTTTTCAGCTATAACAAATCCATCATTGGTTTTAGTCATTAATTCTAGTCTCTTTTTTATTAGCTCATTATATCCAGCATACTTTAAAATACAATAAGATTTATACTCTCCTCTACCTACTCTTCCTCTTAGTTGGTGAAGTTGAGCTAAGCCAAATCTTTCACTATTTTCTATTACCATAATATTTGCATTTGGAACATCTACTCCAACTTCAATTACTGTAGTAGAAATCAATATATCAATTTTCCCATCTTTAAATCTTTGCATGATTTCTTCTTTTTCTTTTGGTTTCATTTTTCCATGCAAGTTTTCTACATTGTAATCTTTAAATACTTCATTTTTGTATTTTTCAGTCATATCAGTAACGTTTTTTAAATCTTTAGTATTTGTTCCTTTGCTAATAATAATAGATTGTTCTCCAGTTTTTTCATCTACTCTAATTGTATAACTTGGTCCTTCGGATTCTTCTACTAAAGGACAAACAATATAGCATTGTCTTCCTTCATTTACTTGTTCCTTAACAAAATTATTTACTCGCTCTTCCATCTTTCTAGACACTGCATAAGTTTCAATTTTTTGTCTATTAGGTGGAAGTTCATCAATAATAGATATATCCAAATCCCCATATAATATTAAAGCCAAGGTTCTTGGAATTGGAGTTGCAGACATAACCAATACATTAGGATTCTCACCTTTTGAACTAATAGTGCTTCTTTGTTTAACTCCAAATCTATGTTGTTCATCTGTTACAACAAAGCCTAATTTTTTAAATACTACATTTTCTTCTAAAAGTGCATGTGTTCCAATAAGAATATCAATTTCACCATTTGAAACTTTTTCTAATAATTCTTGTTTTTCTTTTGCTTTCATTCCTCCAACTAAAAGTCCACATTTTATACCATATTGATTTAGGACTTTTTCGAAATTTGCCATATGTTGTCTAGCAAGAATCATAGTAGGCGCTAATATTGCAACTTGAAATCCAGATTTAACAACTTTATAACTTGCAATAATTGATACTATAGTCTTGCCTGAGCCAACATCTCCTTGAAGTAATCTATTCATTGATTTAGAACTCTCTAAATCATTATCTATTTCTTCTAAAACTCTACTTTGTGCACTAGTTAGTTTGAAAGGTAAATCATTTATTACCTTACTTATCTTTATTTTTTTATCGCATTTTTCTCCTTTGGTTTCTATATTATTTTCACTTTTTAATTTAAGTAGTCCTAGTTGCATAGAAAGTAGTTCATCAAAAACTAGTCTCCTTCTTGCTTTATGAAACATTTCAAAATTATCTGGAAAATGTATTTGATGAATTGCCTCATTTAAAGATATTAAAGAATATTTTTTCAAAAGGTAATCTGGAATAGTTTCTTTTATTTCTCCTACGCTTTCTAGTCCTGCTTCAATTATTCTTCTCAAAGTAGTTGCTTTAATATCTTCTGTTAGAGGATATATAGGAATAATCTTACTTGTGTTTTTATATTTCCCTATTTCATCAAAAACAGGAGAATTCATTTCTCTTTCTCCATTTTTTATAGAAACTCTTCCATAAAAACGATATGTTTCTCCTCTTTTTAATTCACTTTTTATATATGGTTGATTAAACCAAGTAACTAAAATATTTTCTGTTCCATCAGAAATAATAGCTTTAGCTATGCTTCTACGTCTCATTAGCATTCTAGTAGTTACGCCTTGAACTACTGTTGCTTCTATTGTAGCCTTCTCTCCATCTTGAATATCACATATAGATTTTATTTGACTCCTATCTTCATATGCACGTGGAAAATAAGTAATAAGATCTTTTAATGAATTAATTCCTAATTTGTTAAGAACTTTAACTCTATTTGGTCCTACACCTTTTATATATTTAACATCTTTTTTTAGAATATCTTCTGGCATTTTTATGCACTCCTACTCCAGAAATTTTTTTGATTATATTCTATTTTTTGCTAGGTTTCAAGTTTGGAAAAATATCACATTTTTGTAATATTTTTTTGCCATTTTCTTCTTGTATATTTTACTTTTTTATTTTATAATTGTTATGTTATAAATTATACAGAAGAAGGGAGTTTTTCTAATGGATGAAAATCAAAATTTTAACAACAATGTGATAGATCCTAACAATCCATATAATTCACCACAAGATCCCAATTTAAATATGAATAATGGTATGTATCAAGACCCTAACCAAATGGGTGCTGATCCTAATATGATGAATCAAGGTA
>DGSM01000027.1 GCA_002393975.1 Clostridiales bacterium UBA4362 | reverse complement strand
TTCCGCTTTTTCCAGTAAAGGTATTCGCAGTTATTCTTACAGGCTTTCCAAAGCTATAATCTCCAATTGTCATTACTGTTAAGCCATTTATTTGACCAACTTTTGATCCATCTGTGTCAATCAAAAGAACTTTATCTTTAATCATTTCAGAATACTTCTCATCATATTTGATACCACGCATTTTACGTTCATGTAATGCTTTATCAATATATTTTCTAGTAATATTCTTTTCTTTGTCTAATTTTGCCCAAGTAGCTGCTTCTACTATTACTTGTGTCATTTCTCCAAATTGAGTTGATAATTTATGTTGATTATCAGCCATTTTAGAAGAATACTCACATAGTCTTGCAACTGCATCTCTATCAAGATGTGGAAATTTCTTTTCTTCACAAAAGCCATGAACAAATCTTGCTATATCAATTAAGTTTTCTTGATTTAATTCTGTTTCTTCTTCAAACTCAACTTTTATCTTGAATAGTTTTCTAAATTCTTCATCTATAGCAAGTAATGTTTGATAAACATTTTCATCTCCAATAAGAATTACTTTTAAATCTAATGGAATTGGTTCAGGTTTAAGTCCTATTAAAACGGTTTGAGCTCTTTGCTCATTTGTGTTATCTATTCCTAATTCTCTATTTCTTAATACTTTCTTTAAGTTTTCATAGCATTCTGGATTTGCTAATAAATCTCTTACTTGGAACATTATATAACCACCATTGGCTCTATGAAGTAGTCCTGGTCTTAACATCATATAATCTGTTTTCAAAATACCATAATGGTTCTCATATTCAAGTCTTCCAAAAAGGTTTGTAAATGAGTAATTTGATTCTTGAATAACAGGTGCTCCATCTAATTTACTATTATCTACAAAAAGATTTACCTTGTATTTTTCCCATGGTGGTTCTTCTGGCATTCTCATGTCAATTTGTTTTTTTGGTTCTTTTTCTTCGCCAGAAAATTTATCAATATTTTTTAGAATATCTTTCTTGATTCCATCCATGTAATTGTTAATCTTTTTATTGCGTTTGTATTGAGATTTTACATATGATACTCTACCTTCAATAGTAAGAAGTACAATATTAGATTGCCATTCTGCAATTTTCTTATCAGCTTCTTCATCTAATTCTTTAAGTTTAGTTATAACTTGAATTATTTGATTTTGAACTAAGCTAGATTTTTCTTCATATTCTGCTTTAATATCTTCATCTAATTTATCAAAATCTTCTTCTTTTATAACTTCACCATTCATTACTGGCATCATGTAGATACCACCTTCTGAACTTTTAACTTGGAAGCCATATTTTGCAGATTTAGCATTTAAATCTTCTAATAATTTTGATTTAACTTCTTGATATTGATTATTTATAATTTGTTTTTCTTTTTCAAAATCTTTATTTCTAAAGGTTGATTTAATATCATTTCTAATATCTTTTATGAAGTTTTCCATTGTAGTTTGGAAAACCACACCTTCACCAGCTGGCAAGTTTATAGCAGTTGGTTCATTTGGTACATCAAAATTATATACATATACCCAATCTTGAGGTGGTTTCTTTGTTTTAGAAATATTTCCTAAAAACTCTTTGGTATATGTTGTTTTTCCTGATCCTCCAGGGCCTTCTACATAAACATTATATCCACTAGTGTCAATAGATAGGCCAAATTGCAAGGATTCAATTCCTCTCTTTTGGCCTATCCCTTGATAATTCGAATCCAAATCCGCAGTGGTCTCAAAGTCAAAAATCTCTGGGTCACATGTGTATTTTAGATCCTTATATGATACTTCTCTTTGTTTTCTCATTTGTATTCCTCTCAAGTTTAAATTGACATTAATATTGCATCTTCACTGCCATTGTAGTATTTCTTTCTATTTCCTACTTGCATAAAGCCAAATTTTTTATAAAGTGTAATAGCAGCTATATTATTAATATTAACTTCAAGATTAATCTTTTCATAATCTTCTTTTATAATTAGATTACTTAGCATCTTAGATGCTATACCTTTTCGTCTGTAATCTTCTCGAACAACAATGTTCATTATTTCAAGTTCGTCTAGAACAATTCTATAAGATAGAAATCCTAGAACTTCATCATTTCTTTTAGCTACTAGATATTTTGAATTTTTAAAATCATCCTCTAATATTTTAAGACTCCATATATTTGTGAATTTTTCATAATTCATTTTCACATAGTCTAAATCTATAGTAGTCATATTTAAAACTGAAATTTCACTATCTTCAAAATAATCTGGATCTTTTTGTCTTTCAGCTAGAGGCTTTCTTAAATAATATGGTGAAATATGATTTAAGTCAGCTATAGTACCTAAATTATATTTTTCTTCTGCAGCTATTCCAATACATTCAGCCATTGATGGTAAGTTAGTAATATATTCATGGCGAATAATGTCTTTTCCTTCAGCCATTTCTCTGTCTTCAATTACTTTAAATATTGGTTCCATCTTTTCTGGAATGTAATCACCAACAATAAATAAAGGTTCTTGTAAATCAATAAAATTAAGTGTATCTGAAATATTAGCAACCTCAGGATTTTTATATAATGATAAATGACCATTATGAAATCTGTAGACTGCGAAATATACATTTTCATATTTTGCAGAAACCATTGATAGAATTTTACAATCTCTTTTTCCCTTTTTTAAGATTGCTCCATATGCTAATGCCTCTAATGAACTTACTCCACAAACTGGAATATTTGTTACATCTTTGAAAGCATCAATTGTGGCAATTCCTATCCTAAGACCTGTAAAAGATCCTGGCCCTTTCCCGCAAGATAATAAATCCATATCTTTTAATTGTAAACTTGATTTATCGAAAATCTCTTTTATCATTGGCATTAGTGTTTGAGAATGATCTTTCCCTTCATTCCCTTGCAGTTTCACCAAAGTTGCGCCATCTTCTACTATAGCACATGAGGCTTCCTTAGTAGAGGATGTGTCTAATGCTAGAACTTTCATTTTTTCAACCCTTTACAAATAAAATTTTTAATCTTTCTGTGGTATAAATTCACTAAAATCCGAATCATTGAATCTATTGCCAACAGGTTCTAATATAAGTTTTCTAATATTATCATTTATTTCATCTTTCTCAAATGAAATTTTAAGATAATTTTCTGGAAGTATATCTTCTATTAATTCTCCCCACTCAAAGATACAAATTCCTTTCTCGAAATATTCTTCTCCTCCTATATTTTCAAATTCATAAATATCATTCATTCTATAAAGATCAAAATGATAAATATCCATTCTGTTATTATGATATTCATTAACAATTGTAAAAGTAGGAGAACTAACTTCTTCTTCTAAGCCATAGTGCTCTAAAAAGCCTTCAACAAATTTAGTCTTTCCTGCTCCTAATTCGCCAGAAAGTACAATAACATCTCCTCTTCTAAAAATGGTAGCAAGATTTTTTGCGAATTGTCTTGTTTGCTCTTCATCTTTGCATAGTACTTCGACCATTTATTCCTCCTCTTTAGAATCAGGAAATATGTAAAGTCTCAAAAACGCCAAAACCCTTTATTTCCTATTTTATTCCATGCTGATTATATTACATTTCGACTTTTTTTTCAATACAAAATTGCATATTAATAAAAAATAAAAAAATAAGGATAAAGCCCTATTTTATTGGCTTTATCCTATATAAAGATTATCCTCTTAATTCACAATTAAATTTCTTCTCTAGACTAGTTACTATTTTTGAAATTTCTTCATTAATTTGTTCATCTGTTAAAGTCTCTTTATCAGATCCTAAAGTAAGTCTAAATGCAATACTCTTCTTACCTTCAGCGATTCCTTTACCATCATATAAATCAAAAACTCTACTAGAAAGAAGTAGTTTTCCACCACTAGATTTTATAGTTTTTTGAATATCTCCAGCTAACACTTCTTTATCAACTAATAGTGCTATATCTTTCTCAACTGTTGGGAATTTTGAAATCTCTTTATATTTCATTTTTCCTACTTGTTTAGCAAGTAATTTATCAAGATTTATTTCAAATACTAATACTTCATCATTTGATAATGTTGGTATTACTTCTCCAATAAATCCTACAGTTTCATTATTAACACTAATTAAAGCAGTTTTTCCTGGATGCATATCTTTTGGAAGCTTTTTATCTGTAATAAAACTATATCTATTTGCATAGCCTAAAAATTCTAATATTTCTTCAACTACACCTTTAATTACATAAAAGTCTACTTTTACTTCATTAAGTCCAGTGAAATATCTTCCTGTCATAAGTCCAGCTAATTTGTTTTCTTCAAAATAGTTTTCATCTACTTTGTAGAAAGATTTAGCAAGTTCAAATATACTGATATCTTTATTTTGTCTTGCTTTATTATATTCATATGTTTTGTAAAGTGATGATACTAGAGTTTGTCTTAAGAAGCTTCTTTCTTCTGTTATTGGTGAAAGAACTCCTATAGACTCTCTTTCATCATAAAGAGTAAATCTTTTTGTTTCTTCTGGATTCATTAATGAATATGTAAGAGTTTCATCTAATCCAAGATCAATCATTTTGTTTCTAATTTCACGACTAGTTTGATCAAAATGCCCTCTCTTAATTGGAAGTTCTATTACTCTTCCTTTAATTTTATCAACTCCATATATTCTTCCTACTTCTTCTATTAAATCTTCTTTAATAGAAATATCTATACGTCTAGAAGGAACTGTTACAGTTAAAATATCATCTTGCTCTTTTTCATATTTCTTGCAATTTTCTCCATCAGTTAATTGTAAAGATTTATTGAAGAAATTATTAATATCTCCTTTCTTATCTTTACCAGAAACTTCAGCTTCAAATCCAAGTCTTTTAAATACATTAATTATTTCTTTTTCAGGAATAACTATTCCTAAAATATTGCATATATTTGCTACTGTAATGTCAATTTTCTTATCATCTTTGTCTGCGTTATCGAAGCAGCACATTCCTTTTTCTACAGAGCCTTCAGCGTATTCTTCTAATAATTTGCAAGCTCTTTCAATTGCCATATATGTTCTATTTGGATCAATACCTTTTTCAAATCTATTGCTTGCTTCACTTCTTAAAATCTTATTTGAAGTTTTTCTAATATGAACATTGTCAAAAATAGCAGATTCAATTACAACACTTTTTGTCTCTTCTGTTATTTCTGTATCTAATCCTCCCATTACTCCTGCAAGGGCAATTGGTTTCTTTCCATCAGTTATAACAATGTCTTCTTCACTTAAAACTCTCTCATTTGAATCAAGAGTAGTAAGTTTTTCATTTTCTTTTGCCATTCTTACTAGAATAGTTCCATTTAATTTATCAGCATCAAAGAAATGAAGTGGTTGTCCTGTTTCCATCATAACATAGTTAGAAATATCAACTACATTATTAATTGGTCTAATACCACAAGCAATTAATTTTTCTTTTATTTCTTGTGGGCTTTCTTTAATTACAACATTATCAACTCTTTTAGCTAAATAAATTTTGCAATTTTCTGTATCTACTTTAACTTTAAAATTCTTAGAAAAATCAACATTTGATTCTTTATGTTTTAAATCAATAGGTTTAACTTTTTTATTTAGTAAAGCACCTACTTCATAAGCCATTCCTAAAACAGAAAGTAAATCTCCACGATTTGCTGTTAAGTCAAAATCGATTACTCCATCATCTAGTTTCATATATTTAATTGGATCTTCTCCAGGAACTGCAGCTTCATCTAGCTCATGAATTCCTTCATAATCCTTAGGGCTTAAGAATTTTTTATCTATTCCAAGTTCAAGTAAAGAGCAAAGCATTCCATTAGATTCAACTCCTCTAATAACACTTTTCTTTATTTCTATTTCTGGCAATTTTGCACCTGGAAGTGCTACTATTACTTTTAATCCTTTTCTAACATTTGGTGCACCACAAACTATTTGCTCAATTTTTCCATCACCAATATTTACTTTACATACATGTAAATGATCAGAATCAGGATGCATTTCACATTCTTTAACTTCGCCAATTACAAGATTAGTAGCATTTATTAGCTTTCCTGCACTATCATATTCATTTCCTAAAAGTGTCATTTGATCTGCAAGTTTTATAATATTTGCTTCATCATCAAAATCTATATCTTTTAAATCAAGATAACTTTTAAGAAAATTTGTACTTAATATCATAATATAACCTTTCTAAATCTAATATTTTGTTTTATTTGTATTTCTAGATATCTTTACGATCAAATTGTTCCAAAAATCTTACATCATTAGAATATAATAATCTAATATCTGTAATCTCATATTTGAACATTGCAAGTCTATCTAAACCTGTACCAAATGCGAAACCACTATATACATCTGGATCATATCCATTCATTCTTAATACGTTTGGATGTACAATTCCAGCTCCAAGCAATTCTATCCATCCTGTATGTTTGCATAGATTACATCCTTTTCCTCCACATTTGAAACAACTTACATCTACTTCGTAACTTGGCTCAGTAAAAGGGAAATAGCTTGGTCTAAATCTTAATTCTGTATTTGGTCCTAACATGTGCTTCATAAAGATTTCTAATGTTCCTTTTAAATCGGCAAAAGATATATCTTTATCCACAACTAATCCTTCAACTTGATTAAATTGATGAGAATGTGTTGCATCATCTTCTCTTCTATATGTCTTTCCTGGAACTATTTCACGGATAGGACCTTTTTCTTTATTATCCATCATTGTATGTGCTTGAACAGCAGAAGTTTGTGTTCTTAGCAAATACTCAGTAGTAATATAGAAAGTATCTTGCATATCACGTGCAGGATGCCCTTTTGGTAAGTTTAATCTTTCAAAACAAAATTCATCTGTTTCAAGTTCTGGACCAGAACAAACATCATATCCCATAGAAACAAATAGATCTTCAATTTCTTCAATTACTCTAGTTAATGGATGTTTACTTCCTCTAATTATTTTTTTAGATGGTAATGTAACATCTATTTTTTCTTCTTCAAGCTTTTTAGAAATCTCTTCTGCCTTTAATTTTGTTTCTCTTTCTTTTATACTATTTTCAATTTCATTTTTTAATTCGTTAAGAGCTTTACCAAATTTTGGTTTTTCTTCCTTTGGTAGATCTTTAAACTCTTTAAGAAGTTCTGTTACTTCTCCTTTTTTTCCAAGGAATTTAATTCTTACGTCTTCTAAAGAATTTTTATCTTTAATTGACTTAAGTTGTTCTGCAATTTGGCTCTTAATTTTTTTGATTTTTTCTTCCATAGATTTCCCTTTCAAATTTATAAAAAAAGTGGATATGTGCTTTAATCTCCTTTAATCTTCTAAAACACATCCCCACTTTATATATTTAATTTATTTAGGCATTTGTTTTATTCTCGTTATAAGCAGTATAAATAATTATTACACCTAAATAGATAATTAATGCTACTGGCATTGTAAATACTCCAAATGGAATTCTACATAATGCTAAACTACTATATAACAATCCTTCAAAGATAACTAAATATTTTATTAATCCTATCATTTCTTTAGTACCTTTATAACGAATTGCATAATATCCTAATATTAATAATAATGATATTCCTAGAGGTAAAATATATGGTAATATTAAAGTTCTAAGTCTAACATTTGAAACATGCTCTGAGTAGAAGTTTTCATCAATTTTTAATTCTTTTCCATATTTCTCATTTAATTTATCACATAATTTTTGTAAATCATCATCTTCATAATCATGTACTTTTATAGAAATACTATCATTAAACAATTCAACTTTTTCTATTAAAACATATTGGTCATCCCAAATCTCATCAGCTATTACTTTAATGTCATTAACACTAACATCTTCACCTGGAACAGTAAATTTGATTGATGTTCCTTCAGCATAATATATTCCAACATTAATGCCTTTTACTATAGTAACAATTATTGCAGCTATAAAGATTACAATTAATAAACCATAAGCAGCAATTTTAAACTTTTCGTTGTTAAATATCTTCTTCATTTTTAAAAGTCCTTCCTCTCTTTATTGCTTATTAGTTGATCTTATGTATACATACGAAACAATTGCATTATATGCGCTACTAATTGCTCCTCCTAGGAATAATACTAAACCAATACTATTTAATGTTCCCCAAGAGCTAATTACAGTAAATGCTACAACTATAATTGCAATTGGAACTAGTATTAGTAAATATTTACGCATTGATTCTTTGTAAGCCATGATTCTTTCTTTACTTGTTAGATTTTCTTTATTTAATCTCTTTAACAATAGAAGATTATAAATCATATTTAATAAGTAAACTAATTCTATTGTAAATATTCCTTCTAGTGATAATTTTACATTTCCAAATCTAATAGCTAATAACAATAAGCCAATAAAGCCAACTGAAGAAATAGTAGCAGCTAAGCCATTTAATCTAAATTTTGCGATAACTACTAAAGCAATAAGTAAAGCTATTGCAATTTCTATACATGCTATTAATTTAACCTTATTAGAATCTAAAGTTGTATTAACATATATATTTGTATTTACATCATATTGATGATTTAATGGATCATTTTCCATAATTGCTGCTAAGTTTTCAGCTGCAACTACCATTGATTCAAAATCTCCAACAGCTGATGCTGAATTTCCAACAGTTAATGATAATGAACCAGTATCATTTACAGTTGTAAAATATGTAGTCATTAAATCGGTGTCATCTATTTTTAAAGTAACTTGAGTAGGAGTCTTTGTTTCTTCTTGAACAGTATTTTCCTCACTTGCTTGTTCTTCAGAATTTTGAGTTTCTGAGTTTTCACCTTCAGCAGTATTTTCAGTGTTTTCTTCTGAAGTATTCTCAGGAACTATATTTTGATAATTTTTTGTTAAATTAGTAAATTTTGATGATCCTTCTAAATTAAAGTTAATAGTCATATAAATATAAGTAATTGGTTCACCATCTGCATCAGTACCATGTTTTTCAGTAGTAATGTCTACTGATTTAATATCTTTATTAGTCATTAATACATCTTTGCTATCTGAATCAATTATTTTAAATTTACCAACTTGTGTAATATCAGATATAATTGTATCTGTGTCTTTATTTTCTGGTAAAGTAATATCTATTTTTCCAGTATTAGGATCTACAGTTACAGTATAGTCTTCTACACCTAATTTCTTTAATCTTTTTCTTATTATACTTGCATTTTTATTATATTTTGAAATATCCTCAACACTTGCTAATGTAACAGTTTCATTTGTCTCATTAGTTGCATTTTCTTCGTTTGTTGTATTCTCTGCTGCTTCATTAGAGCTTTCTGTTGTTGTATTTTCTGTTTCTTCAGCTACAACCTCTGAAGTAGTATTAGTATCTTCTTCATCACTTGCAACTTCATTTAATACTTCTAGGCTAATTGCTCTGTAACCTTTTAAATTGATTCCTAATTGATAATCAGGAATTAAGTTAGCCATTTTTGCTTGCTTTTGTTCAAAAATTCCAACAAAAGATATTATTGAAATTAATAGAATAATTAGTACCATTAATAATATGTTTAGAATTTTTTGTGCTTTCATTTTTTTACCTTCCTAAGCTATGTTTTCTCATATTTTGTTATCTTATGTTATTTTTTCTTTTCTTCTATTGATCTATCATCTAAGCCACTAATTGCCCATTTTTCAATAGATACCTTAATGTTATCTGGATATAGTTTAACAATAACTCTATCCTCTAATACTTTTTCTACAATTCCGAGAAAGACCAGTATAAGTTATAATATGGTCTCCCTCTTTTATTGCAGCTTGCATTTCTTTTATTTTTTTTGCTTGTCTTTTATTTTGAAAATAGATATTTAAATAAACAATTAATATTATTGCGATAACTAACAATGTTGATATAATTTGGTTCTTATCCATTTAATATCCTTTCCTATCCTTGAGAAGCTGTAGGTTCTTGTTGTCCTTCTCCTTCTGTTCCTTCTTGATTCTCAACTACATTTGCTTGCTCTTGTGTTTGTCCACCTTGTTGTATTTGACTATAATAGTTATTTATAAATTCAACAACATCAACTGATGTTCCTTCTTGAACTGCCATATATGTTGTCTTTCCACTAACTTCTCTAGCATAAATTTGAGTAAAGTGTCCTGCTATGCTTTCCATCTTAGAAACATTTCCATCAGTAGCATATAAATCACCAACTACTCCATAGAAAGTAGCTGTTCTAGGTCTGCCATCATCTCCAGTAATTTGTTCATCATAAGAAATTATAACTGAATGTAATTCTGGAATAACAACAACTCCTCTACTTCCACTTCCTGTTTGAGAAGAATTATTTACACATCCAACTCCTTTAAATGATTGATTTGCTATCAATCTTGCTCCTTGTTTACTATAGAAAGTATAACCTTCAGAGTTTTTAACTGGAATATAGTAGTCTAATAGTAAATACTTATTTGTAACATTTGGATCTCCATATGTATCAGTAATTCCTATTTGATCAAAGTCAAAAGGAATAATATTTCTTTGATTACTATCAATTACTCCAAATCTTCCTGTATCACTTTGTGCTACATAAGTTCCACTTGATGAATCTAATGTATCGATTGATAAATAAATAGGATTTACTATAGATCTTCCATCATTATTGATAATTCCTACTTTATTGTCTTCAGTCTTTACATAGAAAGTTTCATTCTCTTCTATAAATCTTATTGTAGAATATTTTAATCCAATCTCTAAATTGCTTGTGTCTTTAAGAGTATTTGTTTTTTCAAAGTCTTTTGTTGCCTTTGGATCATTTATATTAAGTACTCCTAATTTATTGTTACTTGGATCTTTTATAATTAAATATCCTCTAGATACAGCTTTTTGATTTTGAAATTCTTCATAAGAAGGATTTGATGAATTAATACTTGGTTTTACTGCACTAAGTGGATATTGGGTTCCATATGATTGAACAAGATATGTAAGTGAATATATTTGGAATTTATTTTCTGCGGCAGTATAGTATATTTTGCAATTAAATGCTTTTTCTATAGCGTCACTTGGAGCATATATTGTATCACCTTCAGCATAAATTTTATCAGATATAGATAATTCAACTATATTGTTATTATTTAATGTTTCATGTTTTGTTATTTTGGTTTCACCTACAGTGAATACAGTTATTTCATATGGATTCTCTATATAACAATTTGAATAATCATGCTCAATATATGAATTTGGTAAGCCAGTATGAAGATTGTAATTGTTAAAATATTTTGTAAAATCTTTTATTGATATATAATATGTATCATTTCCTTTTGCATCTTTTCCTTTAAGAAGTGTACCATCATCTGCTTTTCTAAAAATATTTATTTGTGATTTTTGACTCCCATCTACAAATACTTTAAGTTGCTTACTTTTAGCATTATTTATGTATAGATAAATAAAAACTGCTGATACTATTAAAATAGCTATAGCTACAACAATCAAAATCAATTTCTTTTGAGCCTGGTTTTGATCATTATTAGATTTTTTAATTTCAGCCTCATCAATTAAATTCATATACTTTCCTCCTCTTTTGTATATCCATATTTTTTATAAAATTCTTGGACAAAATTCTTCAAATTATCATTTTCAATTTCAATTCTAACTCTTGCCATCAAATTAGTCAAGAAGTGAATATTATGAATTGAAAGAAGCATTGCAGCTTCTATTTCTTTGCATTTTACTAAATGTCTTAAATATGCTCTAGTGTAGTTCTTGCAAGTATAGCAATCACACTCATCATCAAGTTTTCCCCAATCTCTTTCATAAGTAGCATTTCTAATAACTACTTTTCCATGAGATGTAAGAGCTGTACCATTTCTTGCAAGTCTTGTTGGAAGTACACAATCGCACATATCTATTCCTGCCATTGAAGCTTCTAATAGATAATCTGGAGTTCCAACTCCCATTAAATATCTAGGTTTATCTTTTGGCATAACATCTTTTAGGTATTCAAGCATTTCATACATTTCTTCTTTAGATTCGCCTACAGATAGACCACCTATTGAAAAACCAGAAAAATCTAAATCTTTAAGTTCATTGATACAGTGAAGTCTTAAATCTTTATTTCCTCCACCTTGGATAATACCAAAGAGTCCTTGATCGTTCTTTCTATTATGTGCTTTTAAGCCTCTTTTAGCCCATCTAATAGTTCTATCTACTGACTCAGCCATATATTCATAAGATGAATTAAATGGAGGACATTCATCAAAAGACATAATGATATCAGCACCTAAATTGTTTTGTACATGGATTGAATCCTCAGGGGACATAAATAATTTTTCACCGCTTTTGTAGTGACTAAAATGTACGCCTTCTTCTGTAATCTTTCTTGTTTTAGATAAAGAGAATACTTGAAATCCTCCACTATCAGTAAGAAGCGCGCCATCCCATTTCATAAATCCTCTTATACCACCAAATTCTTTTACAATCTCATCACCTGGTTGTAACCATAAGTGGTAAGTATTACCTAAGATTAAGCCATCTGATACTTCTTTTATTTCTTCAGGTATTAGTGTTTTAACTGTAGCCTGAGTACCAACTGGCATAAATATTGGTGTTTCAAAGTCGCCATGTGGTGTATGTAATATACCATATCTCGCACCTGTTTGTTTACAGGTATGGATATGTTCATAATAAACTGGAAATTTCATTATTTAATCCTTCTTATACTTTTAATTACAACTTTTTTAAGTGGCATATCATAATAATTAGTTTTTACTTCGGCTATTTTATCTACAACCTCAATTCCATTTGTTACCATACCAAATGCAGCATATGCTCCATCTAGGTGTGGTGCATCTTTATGCATAATGAAAAACTGGCTTGATGCTGAATTAGGCTTATTAGTTCTAGCCATAGAGATTACTCCTCTTTCATGCTTGATTGGGTTTTTGTAGCCATTTGTTTCAAATTCACCAATTATTTCTTCTTCTGATCCACCAGTACCATTACCAAGTGGGTCACCACCTTGAATCATAAAGTTTTCTATAACTCGATGGAATATTAAGCCATCATAGAATTTTTCATTAACTAAATTCAAAAAATTCTTTGCAGTAATTGGCGCAATATCCTTAAAAATTTCAATTTGTATTTTTCCAAATCCAGTAATATCAAATTCAACAACTGGATTTTTATCATTTAAAAATTCACTATTCATAAAATTCTCCCCATAAAATATTTAACGTGCTTATTATATCAAATATTTGATATAATTTCGACTTATTTTTTAAAATAATTTAGCTATAAAAATTGTTATATTAAAAAACACCTATTTGATAATAGGTGAATTTTATTAGTTTATTAGTTTTAA
>DGSM01000076.1:1566-6016 GCA_002393975.1 Clostridiales bacterium UBA4362 | reverse complement strand
TTAATTAATAAGATTGTTTTAAGACAAACTGGAATTTTAGAGAGAAATATTGAGGATAGCGAAATTTGTTCTGTATGTAATAAAGAAAAAATACATTCTTTTAGAGCAGAGGGAGAAAACTATGGGCTTGCCACTGCATTAATTGGATTGAAGTAAGTAAATTGCCTAGTATTAAAATATTAAGTGAATATTTAGTAAAAATATAATCACAGAAATAATAATCATAAATAATGATAAAAACATAAAAAAATGTTGAAAAAGTAATAAAAATATAGTAAGATATAGATGGAGGAAAAAACAGATGAATAAGATTTATGAAGAAGAAGAAATACCAAAAGCGTTAAGAAATAACAATCACAATGTAAATAATAATAAAGGAAAAAAGAAAAAGAAAAAGAAAAACATCATTAAAAAAATTGTTATTATCCTATGTATATTAGCAGTATTAGGTGGAGGATCACTAGGATTTTTATTATATGGACCATTTCATGGTTTTAGAGATTGGCTAATTACAACAGCAATGACAACTATGACACATCAATGGATAGCATATTTATTCTATAGTCAGGATACTATTGATGAGGTTATGGCAAATAATAAAGTGGATGAAATTGTTGAAGACACAGATACAGATGCTATTACAGTAGGTTTAGAAGAAAAGAAAGAATATGCAAACGAATATGAAAAGGCTATCTTAGAAAAAGAACATCCTGATGATAAATATAAGATAATTAATATTACGGGAAAAGGGTATACAGGATATTTAGCAGTTATTTATGATCCATCAAAAGTACATACATTAGTTACTGCCAAAATAGGTAAAAGTGGCCAATATTTAACAACAATGGCAAAGGATAATAAAGCAATAGTTGCAATCAATGGTGGTGGATTTGATGATCCAAATTACAATAGCAATGCAGCTAATCCATTAGGAATTACATATTCAAAAGGAAAGTTACTAACAAGTTATTATTATGCGGGTGCAGGTGGTATAATAGGATTCGACAAAAATGATAAATTAGTTTTGGCATCAAATTGTACTAAGGCTACAGCTGAAAATCTTGGAATGCGTGATGCCGTAACTTGTGGCCCATTTTTAATTGTAAATGGAAAAGCATCAACGGTTGTAGGAAATGGTGGATGGGGTACAGCTCCACGTTCAGCAATTGCTCAACGACAAGATGGAATAGTTTTATTTTTAGCGATAGATGGTAGAATGGTTAAAAGACCTGGTGCAGATATGGATGACTTGATTGAAGTGTTACAAAGATATGGGGCATATAATGCAGCAAATCTTGATGGAGGAACATCAACAGCAATGGTAGTAAATTACGAATTAATTAATGATCCAGTTGATAGTACTGGTGCACATAAAACTAGATTTATTTCTACAGGATTTGGATTACTAGATGAATAAAAATATAGACAATTATTAAATATATGATATAATATGTAGTATAAATACATTTTGTTTATTTTAAATTTGGAGAGGAAAGTATGATTTTCAAGGACTATTATAAAATACTTGAACTAAAGACAAATAAAGTATCTACAGAAGAAATAAAAAATGCATATAGAAATGCTGTTAAAAAAAATCATCCAGATTTAAATTTAGATAGTAAGCTGGCAGAAGAAAAAATAAAAGATATAAATGAAGCATATAGAACACTTTCAAATAATTCAGCTAAAAGGAAGTATGATAGAATTTGGACAAGACACAATGTAGCAAAAAGACAAAAACAGTATAAAGAGCAGAACAAAAAATCAAATTCTGCATTTGGAAGTTTTTTTAGTATATTATTTGGAGATTCAAATATTAAAAATAATATGACAAATAATAAACAGAAAAAGGTTCCAATTAAAGGAGAAGATATAGAAACTAGTATTGATGTTGATATTGAAGAAGTTTTTTATGGATTAGATAAAAAACTATCACTTAGAACAATTGACGGAAAGCTTAAAGTCTTTACTGTAACAATCCCAGCAGGAATTAGAAATGGAGAAAAAATCAGGCTTTTAGGACAAGGCAAAGCTGGAACAAATGGTGGAAAAAACGGAGATTTATTTATTAGAGTAAATATAAAAAACAATAGCAAATTCAAATTAAACGGAAATGATTTATATACCAATTTATATTTAACACCATGGGAAGCTGCACTTGGAACTAAAGCCAAAGTTTATTCAATAGATGAGGATTCAAGTTTATACATACCAAGTGGAACTGAAACTGGAGAGACCTTTAAAATAGCTGGAAGAGGATACAAAGATGGAAAAGGTAGTAGAGGAGATTTATTTATTAATATAAACATTATGGTACCAAAAAAATTAAGTGCAGAAGAAAAAGAATTATTTAAAAAATTAAGCACAATATCAAACTTTAATCCTAGAAATTCATAGAAATTCATAGTAGCTATTGACATAATTCAGCAATAATGGTATAATTATGTTTAGTGGTTATTACGAATGAAAAATCTATGATACAATTATTCATAGAAAATGGAGGAATAAAAGATGGAAGAATGGAAAGGTAAACACTTTAGTATTACGGATCCAAAAGGAGTAAATACTGTTATTTACGAGATTTACAAAACAAACAAGGAGTTTTTGCATAAATACCCTAAATACACTGTAGAAAGGTTGCGTACGACGGAAACACTAGTAGGAGATTTAAGTCGTAAAACTTTTTATGTAGATGACCCACAAGAAGGAGGCAATAGATTGGTAATCTTTTCATTTGCAAAAGAAAAGGTTGTTATTAATAATGGTTTATTAATTAATGATGAGGTAAAAATCTCAAAAAAACCAATGCCATTTAAGTTTGATACTTTGTATTCAGAAGAAGAAACAGTGTTAAAGGATTTTCAATATACTCCAAACTTAAAGCGAGCAATTACAATTATAGATCCAGAAACAACAGAAGAAATAAAGCCTGTGCTCTATTATGATGAAACAACAGATGAAGTTAAAGGAAAATGTAAGTTAAAACCATACAAATCTTATTTCGCATTTGAAATAAGAGATGATAAAAAATAGGGAGGAACTTGAAAATGCAAAATAAAAATTTGACGGAAGAGCAAAAAAGAAAGGCAGTTGAATTATACAATAAATATTTAGAAGAATCCGCTCGAGAAATGGTAACACATAGGTTGCCAGTTTTAAAGGACGATACAATTCCAGATCTTACTACAATGATTGTTGATTATGAAAAGGAAGAAGGCTACAGATTTAGATTAACAGCAAAAGGGGAAGAAAGATTGCAAATCACATCTTCTGAAGAAGAACTAACAATACCAGCAGAAGATCATCCTGTAGAAGAAAAAAATTCAAGATGAGATATAATAAATAGACAAAAGAAATAGGTGATTTTTATGAATTATAAGATTGAAGGAGCTCTAAAAAAAAGTAGAGTTACAATAATAATTTCGGTTATACTATGGTTTTTAATGGCCATAGTATTTATCATGCCTATGACATGCGCACAATATACAACAACTCTTATAGGTCATTTTGATTCGGGTAAATTTGGAGATGTATTTGGAAAGGTTGCAAGTAATCCAATCTTAGGGTTTAAAACATTAATAAAATATCATTTGTTTTCAAACTATCTAAAAAATTTATTTGGATTTTCAATTTTTTATATTACTATTGTGATAATTGGAATAATTAGAATGATGCCAAAGCATAGATATAATGACATTGAACATGGCTCAAGTGACTGGAGTCAGCATGGAGAACAATATAAAGTATTAAGCAAGAAAGCAGGAATAATTCTTGCGGAAAAAAACTATTTACCCCTTAATAAAAGAGGTAATGTAAATGTTCTTGTTGTCGGTGGTTCAGGTTCTGGTAAATCTGCATCATATTCTATACCAAATGCATATCAATTATTAGGTTCTTATGTATTTACTGATCCAAAAGGTGAGTTATATGATAAAACAGCTGGATATTTACGACAAAATGGATATAAAATAAAAGTATTGAATTTAGTTCATCCACAGTTTAGTGATGGATATAATCCGCTTATGCACGTTGCATCTGAAATAGATGTTGATATTATTGCAAACACCATAGTAAAAGGCCAAAAAACAGAAGGAGGTAATGCTGACCCATTTTGGGATGACTCAGCAGAAATGTTATTAAAAGCTTTAATTTATTATTTGATGGCAACAAGACCGGATGAGGAGCAAAATTTGGCAAGTTGTGCAGAACTTGTTAGAGCGGCAAATTCAAATGGTGGAAGTAACTTACTTACAGAACTAATGAGTCAACTTCCATACGACCATCCAGCAAGAATGAATTATAAATCTATTGAAATAGCACCAGAAAAAACATATAGTTCAATTTTAAGTACATTACAATCAAAACTTGGTAAATTTGATTCAAAAGAAATTGCAGAACTTACCTCAACAGATACTATTGATTTTGAACAGATAGGAAATGAAAAAACAGC
>DGSM01000076.1:0-1423 GCA_002393975.1 Clostridiales bacterium UBA4362 | reverse complement strand
TATATGATTTAGCTGATAATTCTCCAGGACTAAAACTTAAAGTTCCAACATATTTTATATTAGATGAGTTTGCTAACATTGGTAGAATACCAGACTTTGATAAAAAGATTTCAACATCAAGAAGTAGGGCTATATCATTTAGTGTTATTTTACAAAACCTAGACCAATTGGAAGCAATATATGAAAAAGCAAATGAGACAATTATTGGTAACTGTGATACGCATGTCTTTTTAGGAAGTAACTCTCAAAAAACAGTTGAATATTTCTCAAAAGCATTAGGTGAAAAAACTATATCTCGTGAAAGTACTTCAATTAATAGAGATAAAGAGCATGTGAAAACAGGTACAAGTGATTCTGACCAAATTATGGCTAGAGCGCTTATGACTCCTGATGAACTTAGAAGAATGGATAATGATTTATGTATTATATTTGAAAAGGGAATTAGACCTGTTAAAGCCCAAAAGTTCTATTACTTTAAAAAACCAATGGCTAAAGAGCTTGAAAAATATGAAATTAGCCATAATGATATAGGCGAAATAGATAGAGGTATTTGGAGAAAATATAATCCATATAATCCGTATGTTCCAGAAGAAGAAAAAAAATCAAAGGATGATTTAAAAATTGATTCTTTAGATGATTTATTTGCTGATGAAAACGATGATGATAAATCAACAATAAATTCACCAAATAGTACAAAAAATAGTGATTTATTGATGGATGAAATGCTAGATAAGAACGAACCGCCTTTTATTCCAGTTGAAGAAGAGAACAAAGACAATTTTCTTCCAATGGACGAAGAAAAAAATGAGAATGACTCAAATGATGATGAATACGATTTACAAAAAGAACTAGAGGCAAAATTTGATGAATTATTTGGACCAATTGATGATGATAATAATGACTAAAACGTAGATTATTCTACGTTTTTTTTTGTAAGAAGTAGGAGATAGGAAGAATGAAATCCAATTTCTGACCTTATACTGCATACCTCTAAATTCTTATCAAAGTCCTTCAAAATAACAATTTTACAAGATAAAACTCTTGATAAAATGTGTGATTTGTAGTATAATATAATATGTTTTGAAAGGAAGAGAAATATGTTCGAAAAATTAGAATTAGTTGAAAAAAGATATAATGAGCTTACAAATATGATTAGTGATCCTGATGTAATTGCAAACACAAATGAATGGAGAAAACTTATTAAAGAACATAATTCAATGGAAGATGTTGTTCTAAAATATAGAGAATACAAAGAAACATTAAAAAATATGAATGAAGCCAAAGAACTTATGGAAGATCCGGAAATGAAGGAACTTGCGGAAGAAGAGTTTTATTCAAATAAGGAAAAAATAAGCGAAATTGAAGAAGAATTAAAAATTCTTTTAATACCAAAAGACCCAAATGATGATAAAAGTGTTATTTG
>DGSM01000117.1 GCA_002393975.1 Clostridiales bacterium UBA4362 | reverse complement strand
AATTAATTAAATTAAATAAAAAATAGAAAAAATATTAAATTTAATATAAAAATATTTATCAAATATTTAATTGCAAAATGAAATTTCAATATAAAAAATATTAATTTTATTTTTGATACAAAGAGTATTGGAAAAAAAAATAATAATTTAAAACATGAAATCTAGCTATATCATTCTTTTAGCTTTATTTATCTGCTGTTTGGCTGAATCCCCCCAATACAGAAACGACATAATTCATGAAAGTGCTGAATTGGGTAAAGTATCTCATAACAGTGACGGAAGCAATTTGATAATTTCCAAAATGATAGATAACAAAGGGACCCTTATATCCAAATTAGACAAGAATGGAAATTTCCTTTATCGCAATACAAAAATAAATAATTTACTTTACACAGGAAATGCTCAAATAATGGAATCGCGCATAAACGATGGCGAAAATCAAAATGGATATACCCTATACCACAAAAACTTAGGAAAGGAATATTTAACTCAAATCAAAGAACAAGCAGAAGAAGTCACTCACTTAGAATATACTACTTTCCAAGAACAAGTTTCCGCTATTACTTTAACTAACGGAAATATTCTTTTCATTGGTATAAATAAGCCTGCTGCTAATTATGTTGAAACAAGAATTAACTTAAAAGTCATTGATCCAAGATCGAACTCTGAATTATCCGGTGAATCAATAATAGCCCACAGTAAATACATTAGCTGTTATGAACAACAAGACAATGAAGTTTACTGCGCCTATGTCTACAATGAAAACCCCTTAAGATCCTTATTAGGTATACAGCAATTTAAAGTAACCTCTCAAGGAATTGTCAATAAAAGCCAAGTCTTTTTAATAAAGGCCTTTTATACCAGATTCAACTTCATTAAAGCTGTCAAATACAATGATAATGAAGCTGTTATTATTTTCCAAACTGGTACTGGAAATGAAAATCTAGAAAATGTTCCTTTAGGTGACAGCGGAAATGATTTCTACTATTACCACCTCAGAGTCTCCTCCACCGGAATAGATGTAATCAGATATGATTATATGGCCTCAGATTGTAGATTCACCTCTGATGCTGAAGACTATACTGCTGATGTGCTCGT
Source organism: Clostridiales bacterium UBA4362 (assembly GCA_002393975.1). Taxonomy (GTDB): domain Bacteria; phylum Bacillota; class Clostridia; order TANB77; family CAG-508; genus CAG-793. The sequence continues at coordinate 4,347 of DGSM01000117.1, read as the reverse complement.
TCTAGAGAATAGTGTCATGGTCATTTGCGAAGTTGAAAATGAAGGAAAAGATTATGCAAACCTTTTCAGAGCTTATAATATCACTGATAATGTAAAACAAATTGACACTATTAATTTCAATAATTTCGAGAATGGTTTGGGTGTGAAAAATCCTTCCTTTGTTAAATTCGATACCTTCGTTGGTATACTTTACACCCATATTATTTCAGATGCAAAAAGAAATGTAAATTTACTTATAATGAATTACCCTGAATGTAAAGAAACATCTGGAAATGTCGCATATTATGCCGTATGTCCTAATGGAAAACAGACTAAATTATTAGGCAACTTCATCAGTACTTATATGGTTAATCCATATCCCTCATCTATGAAAGATGTCAAAGTCAATTTCAGATTTACCAATTTAAATGATATGGTCGTTAGTGATGGAGATATTGACCTTGAATTAGATAAGGACTATGATCCTGAGAATTATAAATCATTATATATTAAAGAATTCACTAATCCTCATAATTCTTTTATTGAATATACTGCAACAAGAGCAGATGCTGTACATGATGTTGTATTAGGAAGAACCTGCAAAATAGACGTTGTATATCCAGTATGTCATGAACAATGTTTAGGTTGTTTCGAGAAAGGAACAGACGATGATCAACATTGTTTCGATTGCCAGCATGGATTTTATGGCGTAGTTAAAGGTGCTGATAAAACAGGATGCGGAACTAATTCAAGTTATTATAATTGTTACCCTTGTGACGTTGCTTGCGAAAGATGTCACGGTCCATTCCTTAATACTAAACCCCCAACCACAAATTGTAAAGAAAATTATTGTAATTATAGAGATGATTATTTCCCATTCGAAGACGATTATAGAACTTGCTTCAATGCTTCAGACAAAACAAGATGGGAAGAACTTTTGGGATTAGAAGAAGTTTTATTCTTAGATAAAAGCGAAGATCCAAATGATAAAAGAACATGGGTTTGGAGAAGATGCCACATAAATTGTGCAGAATGCTCAGCTCAAGGAGATGACAATGATAATAAATGCGACGTTTGTAAAAATAATTTTTACTTCTTCTGTAATCAAACAAAAGAAAATGGCGGTATTCCCGGAACATGCCATAAATCATGCGAAGGAGATGGATGTTACAAGTCTAATCCTGCAGACACAGAAGATATGCCAAAAATGTGCCCTTGCCTTGATAACTGTAAAACTTGCCAAGGACCAGATTTATGTGACATTTGCAGAAATACTTGGCTTTTACCTCCAGAAAGAACAAGTTGTGATAAAGAATGTGCTTATTGCTTAACTCCTCATTGGGAAAATGAAGAAAGACAAGAAAATGGTAGATGCGTCAACTGCAAATATGATTTGGGCGAAGAACAACAATATAGCTTTAATGGCAAATGCTACACAAAGGCTAATATACCAAAATTCACTTATACCGAATACGGAAAAAATAATTTGACTTATAGCGTAGTTAAACCATATCATGTAATTGATGAAACATGTAATTTACTCACAGGATGCAAAAGAGGATGCAAAAGATGCTCTGTACTTGAATCAGATAAATGCACTGAGTGCGAAGAAGGATATTATAAAGAGGATCCATTTAATAAACCAAAACAAATTTTCAAATGCTTTAATAGAACAACTTGTATTGGTCTCGATCAATATCCCCATGACCCTGAATATCGTGCTGGTGGTGTCACCGTTGAAGAAGATGATGTTAAAATTTGCTTAAATTGTAAACAAAGAAATGAATCATATAGATTACCCGAAGATAAATTCTATTGCAGTGATGTAAAAATTAATAGAACTTATATAGATATTCCTGATTATAATAAATTATCTTATTGTTATGTAAGATGTAAAGAATGCGACAGATATGGTATTTCCTGCGCACAAAATTGTATTTCTTGCAGAGATGGAAAATACTATGATTTAATCAAATATTCAAAAGAATATGGTAACTGTTTAAGAAAACAACATAAATGTGGTATTTATCCTTACTACCATAATTATGAAATCGCCGAAGATGAAGATGATTGTGGAGAAGCTTGTGATGTTTGTCTTTATAACTTCCAATGTCCTAAGGAATTCCCCTACTTCAAATTCGAAACTCATGAATGTGTCGAATTCTGCCCTGTTACTGATGTCCTTGCTGGATCATGCAATGTAAATAATTCAGCCGCTGCTATTATCTTAATGAGAAATCCTTTCGGATTAAGAAGTCCTTATGATTTACTTAATAATACTGTTACCTTGCAACAACTTTACTCAAGTAGTTTATTCCAATATTTCTGTTCATCTTATAATTGTGACTTAAATGCAATCAGTAGTGATCTTAATAATTATATAGGAAATGGAAAAGTTTATAATCTTCCAGAATCTAAAGTAATAATAGGAAATAATATTAGTATAGAATTAACTTCGGTTAAATTAGAATTAGAAAAATTAGCTAAATACTTAAAAGGTGAATTACCTTCAGATAGCAATCCTCCAACATCAGCACTAAATATTTCCCAATGTGCTAACATATTAAAAAAGAAATATGGTTTACCAGAAGAAGAAGATTTAATCATAATTAAAGCCGATATAATGAAAGAATTAAATCTTTCAGCATTATTACCCGAATTCCCCGACATAGAATATCAAATGTTTTCGACATCAATGGGAGCCTTTTTACCATTAAGTGATTGCCAACAACAAAATGCAGAAGTAACCATCACTAATCCTTTCACACAACCATCAGCAGCTTCTTCAGCATCATCCTCATCTGCTTCGACATCATCTTCAACATCATCTTCTACATCATCTTCGACATCATCATCATCTTCATCATCATCTCCTTTCACTTCATCTTCATCAACATTTAATTTATTAGAATTATTCCAAAGTAAATCATCCTCGGTATTAACAAATGGTTATGATGTGTTCGATGCTTATAGTCCATTTTATAATGATATATGTACTCCTTTCACTAACGAAAATGGCAACGATGTATTATTAGATGATAGAAGAAATGATTATTATGATGAAAATATTAAATTATGTGGTAAAGATTGCGTTTTTATCGGATATAATACCAAAAGTAAAACTTATACTTGCCAATGTAATGTTAAAGGAACTGTCGGAGTCACTGAAGATTATAAAGGTGAAGTTGTCGAAAGAAAAATGCCCGATAATTTCAAAGATTTAATTAGTAAAAGATCTAATATTGAAGTATTCAAATGTTCCTCACAAGTATTCTCATCCGAGGGACAAAAAAAGAACTTCGGTTCTTATATTTTATTAGTCTGCTTAGCTGCTATTATTGGAGTTGGAGTTTTCCATTTCATTAAAGAAAAAGAACTTTTAGAAAATAAATATAATAAAATAAAAGGCACTACAAAACATTCTGATAATCAAGCTATTAATGCAAATCCTCCTAAAAATGGTGAAGAAGGAAAAAAAGATAGAGCAAAAATAAAAGATGCACGTGTTCAACCGACTTCAGCAAGAAATGTTAAAAAGCATAAATCTTCTGGCAAATTTGATTTCGCAAAAGAAGATGATTATATCAACTTTGCAAATTATAATGAGGTCGAAGGTAAAGATAAACGTAGCTTCCTTCAAACTTATTGGTCCTATCTTAAATTCAAACAATCAATAGTTTTCACTTTCTATACTGATAGCATAGGAATCTTACGCTCATCTAAAATAGTTCTTTTCATTTCATTCGTTGCATTTTATATGGCTTTCACTGCCTTATTCTTCAATGATAGTATCATGAGAAAACTTTACATCTATAAAGGAAACACTAATGCTGCGGTTCATGTTCCTAATATCATTTTATCAAGTTTATGTTCATTCATTGCAAGCATAATTGTTAGATTTGTTTGCTTAGGTGAAAGAGATATTATAAATATAGTTAAAGAAAAAGATAAAGAAAAAAGACAAAAATTATATGATAATGCTTTAGTAAAAGCAAAAGTGAAATTATATGTGCTATATGGAATTTCTGCGATTATTGTCGGTCTTTGCTGGTACTATGTTTCTGCTTTCTGTGCTGTGTTCAAAAACTCCCAAGGTCATTACTTAATTAATACTCTTGTTTCTTTCATCGTGTGCAATTTATGGCCTGTTCTTACTAGTTTCATTTGCACCATTATGAGAAGAAAAGCTTTGGATATTCAAAGTTCTAAATTATATAAGGCAAGTAAAATTGTTTCTATTTTCTAAATTTATTCTTTGTTTAAAAAACTAATTAAATATTATTTAGAAAATAATAAATAAATAACTAAATTTAATGATTAAAAAAATAATAAGTTTATTATTATTTTTATTTATTATATTTATTAAAT
>DGSM01000066.1 GCA_002393975.1 Clostridiales bacterium UBA4362 | reverse complement strand
TCCTATGAAAAGAATGTTGGTGCAGGTAAGCCGATACTTAGTATGTTCTACGTTAAGCTTACTGCATGTAGCCCGAAGGATGATGTGAGATTGTTCATCGTATATTTTGCAAAGTATTAAAAAATAGCGTTGGCTGGTAAAGCCAACGCTTCTTTTATTAGTAGATTTATATTTTTTTCTATTAATAGATTAGAATTATTCATTTAAACATCTAAATCTGGAAGAGGACCTGTATTAGATGAGTCATAAGATGTTTCGTTATTGTCTTTCCTTTTACTATAACTATTAACTATATTTTTTATTTCATCAAAGGACATATTATTATATTCAACTTTTTTACCAGTTAAATCAAAAGCTTCATATGAGCTGTTTTCATGAATCGCTTGATTACCAATCAAATCTAATGTGTCGAACATTTTTTTCGAATAATTATTAATAATATCAGAATATAGAGATTCATCTATCATTATCAAGTTTCTATGAATATCCTCCATATTATATATTAAAGGTTTAATATCTGAGCGTATGCCAGGTCTGCGAATAAGTTTTGGCTTTTTAAGATTAGAAATAACCCATCTAAATAAAGAGGAAGGCAAGAATTTGTTTTCTATAAGCTGCATATCCTTTGACTTTTCTTTAAAGATATGAGCCAATATTTTAACAGGAAGTGTGTTTTTTTTCTTCTTTGTTGTATCCCAGTCTTGTGAATAAATAAACATTGCTCTTTTAGAAATATCTATTTTATTTATCTCTTCATGCTTATTTTCAGGAATAGCAATTCCAAAATAGGCTGCAACTTTAGGACATCTCATTAATGTAGTGTTTTTTGCACTTTCATATAATATTTGTTTGAGTTCTGGTGAAAATGTAACAGATGGATTATTTTCTAAGTCAACTACTGATTTAAGTCCTACTATTCTATCTTGTACACTTAATATACTTTTATGAGCCTTTTTCCAAACTTCATCTGCTTGTTCTTGTGTTATTAATCCTCTGTCTACATACTCTTTTAAAGTGAATTGGATAAAACCACAAAGAGTTAGGTAGGAATGAGCATATTCTTCTGTTGTGCTTGCTGTGATTGGTCTAGAATCATTTTCCAATCTAAAACTTATCATTTCGAATAAATTGCTAACTAATGAAGAAAGAGCAGCTTCTGTGAATTTTGGTCTTTCTTCTTCTGGAATATATCCTTCTTCATCTTTATCATTATCCAAATTATGAATTATTTCAAATTGTTTGCTTATTGTCATCAGAAAATCATTTATTTTTTTACATATTTGTGAATAGTCACTTCTTCCATGGCCCACGTTTTTTAAAAGAAAGCTTGCCAGAAAAAAATGAGCATCTTTTGAAATCCCTGCGGTGAGAAGTTCTTTTTCTGATACACCGAAAGCAGCAGCAAGGGAAGGAGAGAAAATGGTTAAGTTGGTATACGCACTAGTTCTTCTAATACCATCTCCTAAATCTGTTGTAGTAAAATTAAAAACTGCACGATTTGCAGCTGCCTCGTTTAAGAGCTCATTCATTCCCCTTGTATCACATTGTGAATTAAAAAAAGCAGTTCCATCTTCGCGTCGCGCTATTGAATGATATACTTCATGCACGAGAGTTTCATATAAATCTGCGGCCTTATCTTTATCGCCATCAATTACAGATGCATAGTATTCATAAGAGATTTTAATCCCATCTCGACCACTTATGGCTACACACGAAGAACCTGGAAGCTCTTCTTGATGTACAATTTTTATTACTGGTAAGTTTTCAACTAAATTTCTAGCTTCTGTAAGAATTCTTACATCTGAAAGATCAAATTCTTTTTGTCTTCTTAGCAAAATTTCGACTAAAAGATCTGTAAACTCATGATACTTTTCCGGTTTAATTATTTCATATAGTTTAGCTGCAAGGTCTGGATCTAGTCCGTTAGCAGCAATTAAATTCATATTCATTTGTATATATTCCTTAAAATATAATCCTATTTTTCAATTTCATCATCGCCTTTGTTTTCAAAGGTATAGCCAATAGTACTTGGTCTATCATGATGAGTTACTAAAAACTTTAGCTTTTTAACGGTTTCGTTATCTTGAGGGGCAAATTTTAGTTTTCCACTTGCATCTTTTTCTAAGATCTTCCCATCATTTAAGACTATATAGTTTTCATATTCTATTACTATTTTGTAAGAGTTTTTAAGACTATCATAATTATATATGTTTGAATCAGAATTTGGATTATTCATATTAATCCTCCTTTTTATTATTTTATTTTGTCTAACTAGAATTAATTTTCTACAAGTAAAAAAGTAGATTTATTATAAATCTGGGCCGTCATCGATATTATTTCTATCAGTAACAGGTTTGATATTAAATTGATTTGGATTAGTTGGTTCAGGAGCTTTTTCGTCTTCATCTAAATATTGATTTAGTATCTGATTTATATCCTTAAAATTATTATCTTTACAACTGTCTGGATTATTAACAAACTTTAAATGTTCTAAAAAGACTTTTGAACTAGAATCAATTATATTTGAGTACTCAGATTCATTTATAAAAACCATTTGCTTGTTAGCTGTATTAAAAGGGCTAATAGATCTTGAATCTATATCATTAACGTTTGTAGGCTGTTCTTCTTTTCTTGGCTTAGAAACAAATGATTTTGCCCTATATAATAATTTTTTGAAAAAAGTTTTAAAAGCAAAAAGTTTATCAATTTTTAATAGGTACTTTGCCTCAAATTCAAAAGCTTTAGAGATACTTTTAGTAGAAAAATCATTTGACCAATATGTAGTAGCCCAGTCTTCATCTTTAATATATTTTTCTCTCGAAGATGTATCAATTTTTTTAACAGCATCTTCTTTATCTTCCGGAATCTCAATACCAAAATGTTTTGCAAGTTCAGTATTGGCAATTAAAGAGCCTCCTCTTGCACAACCATATAATACCTGTAATGTTTTAGGAGACAAAGAAGATTTATCTTCCATCTTTGAAACTGCTTGTAACCCCAGTATTCTATCTTGTAAACCTTTGAAATTTGGCAATACGTTTTGCATGATTTTATTGGCTTGATCAAGAGATATAAAGTTCCATTTTACATATTGTTTTAAAATAAAGCTAATCATTGCTCCGACACTCTTATATGAATAAGCATACTCTGAAACCGTTTCAGGAGTTATATCACGAATATCATTTTCAATTCTGAAACTTATTAATTGAATCAAATTAGTTGTAATAGCAGTAAGGGCTGCTTCAATGTATTTAGGCATTTCTTTTTTTGGAATCTTATCTTTTGGGTTTCTAGCAAAATACAAATTATGTAGGATTTCAAATTGCTTACTCGTTGACACGATTAAATTTTTTGCTTTTTCTTTTGTTTCAGAAAAACTTTTGCTTTCATGATTAGTATGTTTCAAAAGTAAATTTAGAACTTCTAAATTTGCTTTGTTTGAGATACCAGCCGCAAGCAGTTCCTTTTCTGAAGTTCCAAAAGCTGCAGCTAAAACTGGTGAAAAAATAGTTAGATAAGTATAACCTTCAGTTCTTCTTATACCATATTTTTTTTCCGATGGAGAATAGTTTTTGGCTGCTCTATTTGCAGCAGCTTCATTTAGTAATTCATTCATGCCTCTAGAATCATATTCTTCAACCATAAAAGCTGAACCAGAATCGTGCTCGGCTATTGAATGGTATACTTCATGGGCCAGAACTTCATATAAAGTTTCTGCCATTTCTTTATCTCCGTCAATTGCAGGAAAAAAATATTCATAAGAAAAAAATATTCCATTAGGACTACTTACAGCAGGATATGAAAGTTCACTTGCTGGTCTAACACTTATTATTGGAAGGTTATTTACTAAAGCTTTAGCTTCCATAATTATTCTTTCATCTGAAAGATTAAATTCTACTTGCCTTCTAAGCATTATTTCAATTAACAAATCGGTAAAAGAACGATATTTGTCTGGCTTAATTATTTCTGCCAATTTGATTGCTAAGTTTACGTTCAAACCATTAGCTTTTATTGACTCTATATTCATTTGTATTAATTCCTTAAATCATTATTTATAGAAAAATGTTTATTTTTTCATTTTTAAGAACATTATCATTCCAACTATAAATATAAAAATTATGAATGCAGCAACACCAATTGCTATAGGTAATGTTTTTGAAGCTGGTGTTTCTTTTATTACTGATTTAGTTGGATTATTTTGTAGTGCATCTATATCTGAAAGTTCAGTTTTAGAATTTATTATTTTTTTAGAATAAGGATTAAAGTCTGTATCTTTTAAATCATAAGTATGCTCTAAAGATATATTAGTTGTTGTCATTTTTATTCTATATGAATAATAATCATTCTTTCCGGTAAAAACGGTTAAGTATCCATCACCTGTTTTTTCAAAAG
>DGSM01000085.1 GCA_002393975.1 Clostridiales bacterium UBA4362 | reverse complement strand
ACAAATTGGAGATTTCCTTTTGATGATATAGGTGCAGATCGCTTATCAAATGCATTTTTCTACAGGGATCCATTAGATACAAGAACTGCTGATATCGAAGAAGGTATTACAGCTATGGAAACAATGGTCTCAGACTCAAATGGAATAAGTGGAGGAAGTAAGGTAACTTGGGAAGATGATAACGGAACACATTATAATATAAAAGATTATGTTGATGATGCTAAAGAAAGATGTGATGGTATCTATATAAATAATATAGATGTTCCAGGACTAGGAAATAGAGATTACTATTGTGATGATTATGATGATAAAACATCACATTGGAATGCTCTAAAAACAGAGTACACTATTTTTTGGAATCAAGATGTTGGAATAAAACGTCCACCAATTTCTATGGAAACAGTATCTATGGGTGCAGGTCTAAAACACTCTTCAGCAGGATATGATGATAAACTAAATGTTGAAGATTATGTAGTAGGAGATGTAACATCAAATGAATGTGGATGTAGCGAAGAAGATGTAGATTGTGATTGTGGATGTGGATGCTTAGGAGATGATGAATGTTCTTGTGATGAAGAAGAAGGCTGCGATTGTACATGCAGCTGTAAATATAGATATGAAGAAACATCAATAGAGGATGTTTTGATACGCTTTTATAGAAATCCGACTCCAAGTGGAGAATTAGTACTACAAACATATCAATGTTTCTACTGCTATAAAATTGACAAAGTGACAATAGATGCATCAGACTATGATTATGATGATTCTGATTCAGCAGAAGAAGCTTTAATCGCAGCTTGGAATGCTAAGATGGGTGAACTATATGCAGAAGCTCTTGAAGCATATGAAGAGTTTTATACTAATAATGCAAGTACAGCACTTTATGTCCCTGTTGCAAGTGTTGACGAAAGATATGCAATTCCATTTGTTGAAGAAACAAACACTGGAATGCAAGAATGCATCATAGATTTACATATTGAAGGACAACCAGCTAATAGTCAAAAAGATTATTTATTAACCAAAAAAGAAATTAATGAATATTTAGGTGGAAATGTAAGTGAAAATATTCAAGGAATAGAAAGTGTTGCAAATTATCAAGTTAATAATGTTTGGCAGGGTTCAGGAATTGAAGTTACTTTAATAGATTTAGGACCACTTACTACTTCGCCAGAACCATTACCGCCAACACCACCAATACCACCTGAAATAGAAGATGTTCCAAAACCAGAACCACCAGAAGAGCCTGAGGAACCTAAAAAACCTACTAGAGAAACATGGGAAATTCCAGAAGAATCAGAGATGCAAAAACTTAGACAATGTGCTATGTTTGCTATTGCAAATACTCTTCAATCAGTAGGATATGATGTTACTCCTGAAGAAGTAATGAATTGGATGCATGATAAAGGCTATTACGAGTATGATGGAGAGAGTGTTTTAAATCCAACAAATGATTATAGAAACCCATCCAGAGCGAACTTAATCGAATTTGCTACAGAATATATTAATGAACATGGAAATTCTAATGGTGTTAGTAGTGATATAGTAGTTGAAGCTTTTAATGATCCAAGTAATGGTGATTCTAATGTGTATATGAATAGAGACTTTATCATTAATAATTTACCACAAGAAATAGATGGACAAATACAATGGCAAGATGGAGAAGAATATAGTGCAGTTACAGCATGCTATAAAAATACTCCAGGAATTACTAGTGCAACCCATTATGTATGCTTTAACAAGTATAGATATGATGAATCTGGTAAGTTACAAGTTTATGTAATGAATTCTGGACAAAATTATCCATCAGGATGGCAAGATTGGGATGTACTACAAGGAGAAAGTTGGCAAGAAAGCACTGGACATACTGGACAATATTCTGCTGATTCATATGATCCAAGCAATATTTATGATTGGGGCCATACAGTAATAAAATATAAACATACTGCAACTGTATCTGGTGAATCAATGACAGATACTGAATTTAATGCATTAATGGATCAATATGAAAAAGATAAAGCACAATATGATATTGATAAATATAATTATGATAATGTTTTATTACCAGAATATAATGAAAAATTAGCTGCATATAATAATTATATAAACAATATTCTTCCACAATATAATGTAAATCAAGCGAATTATGAAGCAGCACTTGCACAATATAATGCTGATTTAGCAGCTTATCAAACTGCACATGCAGCTTGGGAAGCGGAACAACAAAATGCTTTTGAAAATGAAGAAGTTGTTCAAATAACAATGACAGATAAAAATGGAAACTATGGTTTCCAAAGATTAAATCCATTACATAAATATAGATTGAAATTTAGATATGATGGAATGGAATATATAGCAGATATGAATGATCCTACCTCTGATGGGGAAGTTACAGAAATATCTGATAATATAGCTAATAGAAAAACAGCATATGAAACAGACAGAGATGAAGTAAATGAAAGATTTGCAGACATAGATGCTTCAAATATGAATTATAATGGTCAAAAAGGACCTAACAAAGCATATGGTTGGTTTACAAAGTTAAGAGCTAATGATGCTTCATTTGTTCCAAATGGAGATTTTAAACTTGAACCAAATGGAGGAGAAGATAATAATGTTGGTGCATTTAGATTTGTAGATGCATATGACAGATTCAAACAAGTTTCTATAAAAGAAAGAGAGAACAAAGGTTTAAAAGATATTGATCAAACAACTATACAAAAGATTGTAGAAACTTATGATGATATAGAAACTGCACCAGATATTACATATGAATATATATTAGAAAGCGTACTACCAGGAGACTTAGCAGGAAGAGGAGTAGGAACGAGTGTAACTGAAGGAAATCATGAGTATAATTCATCTTTAGACTCATATGATGAAACTAGACAAGTAGCTAACTTTATTTATGACTCATTAGTTACTGCTGAAACTAAAAATCATTTCCCAGATAAGTCACCAGTAAAATTCTTCTTAGAAGATGCTGGAACAGGAAGAAATGATGATGCTAATAATAGAAATGTAGCAAATTCAGATACGCATACCAATTATAATCATATAGTATGTGATGATCCATTCCCTGTAAATGTTGGAACAAATCCTAGAAGAGTTAACTCTTTATACAATAAAGAAGCAACAAGCAATGAACAAACAATTAATAACAGAGACCAAGCAAGAAATGTTGATTTTACATTCAAAAGAAGAGAAGAAGCAAATCTTGTAATTGGAATGGACCTTGAAAAAGTTACATTGTTGGTAAATGGTCAAAAAGAAGTTTATCAATATGGAGATTTAAATTTATCAGAAGCTAATGTTGAAGACTTAGCAAAAATAACTGTTAGAGCAGGAAATAATCTTCTAAATTATAATAATAGTTATTCAAGAGTTATAACAGAATCAATGTATTTATATGATGGAAAATTAGTGGATAGCTCTGGAGGAGATGTAAGAGATTTAAGTATGTTTATTACATACAAAATTGTTATTAAAAACTCTGGAGTTGTTGATATGGATGTAGGATACATTGTAGATCACTATGATTCATATTATTTAAAATGGGATAAGAATGACCAATATAGAGTAAGCTCTATAGTTGGTTCAGAAAATTGTACTGCATCAGTAACAGTACCACCTTCACATCCATATGAGGCAGATAAGACTGAATTAGGTCCATCAGGTATAAACAATATGTATAATGAATTGTTTATAGAGGTAGGCTCATTGGCCCCTGATGAATCAAAGACCATGACAATTACTTTTGAACAAACTAAAGATGAACATGGAAGACTTAATGTTAACCAAGATTTAAATTCAGGAGCTCTTTTAGTAGGAGATAAAAATGTCGTAGAAATAGATGGATATTCTACAGCGAATAATGATGTATTTAGAAAAGGATTAATTACCCGTCTATCAAATATAGGTAACTTATGTCCAAAAGATTTTTATCCAAATGGAAATAAAGCAGGTTCTCTTGTAGATGATGTTGTAAATCCAACAGAAAATAGGGTAGAAGTAGATACAGCTAGTGCACCAAATCTAGTTATATATATTCCATCAAAAGGTTATATACCTTGTATTAGTGGATATACTTTTGAAGATATAAGATCTGAAGAAAGTGATAAAGCATTAATTGGAAATGGAAAATATAATGAAAGTGATAAAGACAGAAAAGATAATGGAGACAAAGACCAAAAAGTTAATGGTGTAACAGTGCAATTAGTTGAACTAGTTAGAAAAGTTGATCAAAATGGACTAACTGATTCAGGAAACGATACTTATATTAAAGAAAAGATTTGGGGAACGACTACATTTACATTAGAAACCAAAGGAGCTGATGGTAGAAGAGCAACAGGAAATCCTTTATATATACCAAGTGAGAACCCACAAGATAATAATGTCTATAGATATTATAGTGGAAGTGATAAAGCACAAGTTATTCTAGATGTAGATAATGGATATTTATCTGTTTCAAATAAAGTTGATGAAGAAGGCAAAAACTATGTGAGCTTAGAAGGAGATAGTGGTTTCTACAAATTTGTTAATGTGCCTCCAGGATTATTTGTTATAAGATTTATTTATGGCGATACTACTCAAACAATGTTAGTAAAAGGTGCTGATAGCAATGAAGTAAACACTTTACTTAAAAATACTTCTGTTCAAGGAAATCCAAATGATGTAATTAATTACGAAGATCCAACAAATGAACAATATATGTTCTTAAAAGGAAGTTCAGATGGTTATGTAAGTTTAGAGGGACTAAATAGTAAATCTTATAATGGAAATGATTATAAATCAACTATTTATCAATCTGGATTAGATCAAGAAACAACTTATGAAGGAATAAATGGCTATAAAGATTACAATAGACAAAACTTCACTAACGATGATGGCATTAGCATGACTCAAATAAATGATGGTGATTTACTAAGTAAGTTATATTATTATGACATTAGTGGAGCAGATGGTGGAGATCACACTATTTCTGATGCAAAAGATATTTATGCATTTAGACAAAATAGTGATAACTATGCTAAAGGATATTTTTCATCATCTACTGGATCTTTAAAACAAGATCAACAAAAAGCGCAAATTGAAATATTAAAAACAACAAGTAATGCAGATCAACCTGATAACCATTATTCTAATACGTATGATCCAGATAATTATCATAGTATAATTCAAGATGGATCAACAGTTGATAGTTCAATAGTAGGAGAAAATGCAGTAACATTAAGAAACTATAGAAATGAAATAATGAATTCTTTCTATCAAATAGGAACATATACTTCAAGCAATGTAAAACCTACAGATATTTCAGATAATCAAGCAAAACTAGATGCTACTAGACAAGTAAATATGATTAAGGAATTAATGAAATATACTAGAATGGTTGCTCAATCAGGTGTAATCAATTTTGAAATTGAATATACTGTTGAAGATTGGGCAGGCAAGAATGGTAGTGATGGTGAATCTGGATATATTGAAGTAGGTCAATTGAATTCAGGAAACCCTGATGATTTAGGATTACCAAAGTCAGATTATTCAAATAAAGATACTCGTACAAAGCATTACCATATTAAAGATTTGAACTTGGGATTAGTTGAAAGACCTGAAGCTCAAATTAGATTAAATAAAAATGTTTCAAATGTTAAGATTTCTTTATCAAGTGGAGAAACATTATTTGATACAAGTAAGAGTGTTAACAATTTATATTATGCAAGACATAAAATGCATATATATAAGCATGTAAATAAAGGCAGATTACAATCTGTTCAAGTTACAACAAATTCATTTAAAACACCAGAATTAATTCAAGCATATATGGATGAAGAATTGTTAGAAAACTCAACATTAGATATTACTTATTTATTTACTGTAGAGAACATTGGAGAAGTAGATTATTTAGATAAACAATTCTACTACACAGGAAAAACTAATAATACATCATTATCGAATGTTTCAAGAACAAATGTTGATGAAGTATTAGATTATGTATCAAACAAGATTAATTTCAAAGAAAACATTTCAAACAATTTAGATGAATTAAGAGTTAAAAATGTTGACAAAACTAAATTAAATAGTGGTTATGAGAAATCTAAATGGCAAGTTAAAGCTGCTATCCCAGAGGGAGGAACAGAGGGATCTATAAGTGATACAAAAGACTATTATGGAAAATATATCTATCCATTTGGAGTATCACAAGTTGATGCTCAAAGAGATCAAACACCAGTTGGAGGAACTACACCAAATCCATTAAAGAATAATTATTTATGGGGCGCAGATGCAGCATCAAATCTAAATGCTGATTTGGTAAATAGAGAATACTTCGATAGAATTACTACTTATGATACTATTATTAGTACTGATAGATTATCAACTAAGAAATATAATAGTAGCAATTATTCTAGTATACAAGTAAATGGAGGAGTAGCTTATACATTTGGACTAGTTCCAAAAGTATTAGATCCAGGTAATGAAGAAGACTTCAAGGTGGAAACTCCTTTAGCATTAAGCTTGGTAATGGGAGAAAATGAAGATTTAGTATTCCCTAACTTAACAGAAGCCGTTAGAATATCTAATAGTGTGGGAAGAAGATGTACATATTCAACAGTAGGAAATCAACCAATGGCAAATCAACACTCTGGAAACGATGTTACTTCGAAAGAAACACAAGATACTTTACTAGACAAGTATAGTACTTATAATCCAATAGATGTTGTAACACCAATTGAGGTAGATGCTGATAGTTCACAAAGTGTAAGAATCTTACCACCAACAGGATTAAACAAGAATAATTCAAACTTATTCTTTGCTTTAATTGGAGCTGCTTCTATAATAATAGTTTCAATACTAATGCTAAAAGCAGGAATAACTCATAAGAAACATAAAAATAGGAAAGACATCAAGCGCTGGAAATAATTATAAAAGAGATTATAGTTTTCTATAATCTCTTTTTGTTGTATTTATCTTTAATCAAAATTTCAAAAAAATATTGACATAAGCGTTAAAGTTTGGTAATATTACCTTGTTGCAAATATTAATGCTATTGTATTTGCGGGAATAGCTCAGTTGATAGAGCGTCGCCTTGCCAAGGCGAAGGTCACGGGTTTGAGCCCCGCTTCCCGCTCCATTTTTTTGCTCGAAATTCATGGCGCCATGGCCAAGTGGTAAGGCAAGAGTCTGCAAAACTCATATCCTCAGTTCGATTCTGAGTGGCGCCTCCAAAATGAAAAAAGATATCGTAAGATATCTTTTTTATTTGTTTTTTTGTTTTGTCTTCCTTCGTTTTATTTTTAATTTTTATTCTCAATTTTTATTTTGCATTCTGCATTTGGCTTTTGTTTATGTTTTTATTATTTATAGCTACTATTTGCTAAGTATTCTAAAGCATCTCTTCGAGGCAGGGTAGAGGCTTCTTCTTTTTGCTCCTTTGTTATATTAACGCATGCAGCTCCAGGATGACCACCGCCACCATGCTTCATAGCAATTTCATTTACATCAAAGAATTCTTCTACTGATCTATATGATTTTTGACCAAATTCTCCTTTATCCATTGCTACTACTATTAAGTATTTTATTGCTTTGGGATTACCGATTCTTATTATGAATTCAGGAAGTTCGTTGCGATATTCGTAATTAGAATAAACAATTCCAAAATTATTTCCTACATCGTCAACAAAATATTCAGCAGAAGAAAGGATAGTGGTAAGAGCTTTTTCGTATTCTTCTTTTTTCTTATTAATTATATCTAAGTCTTTAATAGCTAATTTGAATTTATCTTCATTAGTAGTAACAAGTTCGATCATTTTATTTATATATTCATTAATACCAACACAATTAAAAAGAATTGCTAAATCATGAGCAGTTATGCCAAATTCACCTTTATTTTTCCATTCCCAATTATCTTCAAGTCTAGTTAACTCAACAAATTGTTCTATACTTTTTGTTGATTTAATATAATTGTTTTTTAAAAGAAATTCATAGAATAGATTTGTTCCACATCTTTTACCAGTATTGTCTTCTTCTAAAATTGTTGTAAAAGAATATCTATTCATTTTATCTTCAATGGCTCGTTTATGATGATCAAATACAAAAACTTTATCTTTTAGCGAAGACTCTGCGACAATAGTCAGAGAAGGATCATATAAAGCTAAGTCAGTAATAAATATTTTGTCATATTGTTCTAATTTGCCAGATTTCAAATAATCTCTAAATGTTAATTCTAGTTTTTCAACATTGGGTGCAAGAACATAGTTCAAGTTTTTAAAAGCTAATTTTGCAAGTATTATACATCCAATCCCATCGATATCACTTTCATGACTAAAAATAATGACACTATCCATTAAGCACCTCCATTGGAAATAGTATATCATATAGCAATATTATTTTAATAAAATCTTAATAAAAAAGTAAAAAAACGTGATCGTAAAATGAATTTTGGCGAAAATAGGGCACCATAGGTAAAAAAATAACCAAAAAAAGGCAAAAACAGGCAGAAAAAGCCTTTAAATTCTTGATTTTAAAGGAAAAAAGATTTATAATATATAATATGATGGTTTATTGTGGATAATAATCTAAAAACCACAATATATTATAGATTATAACTTTATACGGAAGAGGATATATTTAAGGTTTCAAGGAAGGGTTTTATTATGATGAAGATGAAGAGAGCACTATTAGCAATTTTAATGACATGTATTTTAACAGCAACATTAATAATTGGATTAAGTGCAGAAGTAAGAGCGGCTGATTCTAAATATTTTGGATTGTATAATCATTCAAATAACAGGCCAACAAATGTTTTAATTACTACTTATTGTGTGCCTGCATCAGGAAGTACAAATCAAAATAAGCCAGTAATTAAAATTTATGAGTATAATGGATCAGCAAAAAGTTCTACACCAGTAGATCGTAATGCTCAAATATACTGTTTAAGAGCTGGATTAGGATTTGGCGCAGGAGAAGTTAATCCTGATGCAAATACTATAAGAGAATACACATACTCACATGATTTAAAAGATAAAGCAGGAATGGCTAGTACCTATCAAAGTACTTTACCATCAGGCGATTATTATAATGAAATGGTATGGGTTTTAGATAATTTAATAGATCCTAGAGATGGAAATACAGCAGATGATGAAGCAGTATTAAGTGCTGCTGGAACTAATTTAGCTGCATTTAAGACTACTAGAAATGGTCAAATGTCTGAGGAACAATATGCTAATATAATTGAAGCTATTCAACAATGTGTTATTTGGTATTTCACAAATAGAGATAGCGGCAATCAATTTACTCAACAAGCAACTACTACATCAACAATGTTAGGTAGTGGAGGAATTCTTCAAACTTTAGTTGCAGGCATTAAATATGGTGTTGCAGGTGGAACTTATGGTTCTGGAACACCAATATCTCAATTATATAATGCAACAGGTATTGCAGAAAATACACCAGTAGGAAAATTAGCTTATTATTACTTAACTCAAGCTGAAGCAAACAAAGCAACAGCATTATCTTCAACAGGAACCAATACAGCTTCTTTTGATAAATCTAGAGCAACAATGGTTAAAGTAGATGGATACTATTATGTAGGACCATATAAATATACTGGAGTTAATGCTTCAAGTGTAACTATAACTACACCAAACTCTGCACCTCATACATTAGTAAAAGCACCAAATGCAAGTGGAGCAGAATTATCAGGATCATCAGATACCGCAAAAGTAAATGGAAATAAAAATACAGACTTTTATATTAAAGTTCCTATGAAATATAACAATAAAACAGTAGCAGGAACTGTTTCTATAAATGTTAAAGCTTCATATACAAATAAAACTTTAACTTATTGGAATGTTGCAGGAGCAGTAAATAACAATCAACCTTTAGCTGTTATTGCTAATACTCCAGCAACCCTTAATGCAAGTGATTCTAAAGAAGTAAGTAACCCAGTATTCGACTTAGCATTAAGAAAATATATTACTGAAATTAAAGATAAAGATGGAAATGTAAAATATTCAAGTTCAGAATTATCAAATAGAGTTCCAAATATTGCAAAACCACCAGTATTCAATTTAGGAACAAATAATACAACTGCTACAAAAGCACATCAAAAAGATGCAATACAAATTGAAACAGGAGATAGTGTTACATATACAATTACTGTATACAATGAGGGAACAGTAGCAGGATCAAATATTACTGTTACAGATTATTTACCAAGTGGATTACAATATGTATCAGGAGGATGGACAGCAGGAACTGCAGCTAGTGGATATACTCCATATACATTAAATTTCGGAAACATTGGTGCATATGATGAAGGAAATAACCTACCATCTGTATCAAAAACAATTACATGTAAAGTTACAGCAACAGCTGGAACAAATAGAATTGATCTAAAGAATATAGCAGAAATAACAGGTGCAACAGGAGGAACAGATAGAGATTCTGCGCCAGGAAACTTAACACCAAGCAATACATATAACCCATCAACAGCAGAGCAAGGTATGGGTATACAAGATGATGATGATTATGAACATCTATATTTAGCACCAAAACAAGATTTTGACTTAGCAATTAGAAAATATATTACTCAAATTAAAGATAAAAATGGAAATGTAAAATATTCAAGCTCACAATTATCAAATAGAGTTCCTAGCATTGGAAAACCACCAGTATTTAATTTAG
>DGSM01000044.1 GCA_002393975.1 Clostridiales bacterium UBA4362 | reverse complement strand
TATTTTTTTGTCTTCTTTCTTTTCTTCTTTTCTTTCTGGAGTAAACCTTTTGTCTATTGTCTCTCCTATAGCTGCAATCACTGTTCTTCTGTCTGGAGCTGGAACTTGCATTAAAGCTTCTAAAGTTCCTGTGGATGCAAGTTTTGCTATTACATCTAAAGAATTTAATGTATCTTCAGCTACTATTCTATTTGCATCTCCTAATCTTTTAGATGCAACTACTGCATTAAATATATGTAATAATTGTATTTTCTCATGTTTAGATAACATATTAAGTTTTGAATCAAGTTCTCTTTGAGCATGTTGGTCAACATCATATTGAGCTTTGATTTGTTGCTCTAAATCCATTCTTGCTCCAACTTGATCTTTTTCAGGAAGTTTTACTTTACCAAATATTTCATTGATAAAATATTCTATTTCTCCATCTGATAATTTGGTCATAGCTTCTGATTCTGGAACTACAAATAATTTAGTTTTCTCATATACATGTGCTATTTCTATTGCAAGCTCTCTAAGGATTGCTTGTCTTACTAGTTCAATTTTAAATTTTCCTATTTCATCAGGATAAGCTTTTTGATATTCATCTTGAACTAATTGTGGCATGTCCACTTCCATCATTTTTTCAAGTGATGTAGGCTCTACTTGTTTAAATCTTTGTGGCATTACAGCTCCTGAAAATCTATGATACATAGAAGCTATTTGTTTTGCTACAATTCTTTGTGCTAATTTATCAATATCACCATTATCAAAATCCAAGTTGCTATATAAAGCACTTAATCTTTGTACAACATCCATATCATTAGTATTAGAAAAATCACTTTCATAAAACTTACTTAATGCATAAATTATTTGCTCTTCTCTAATACCTTTATCATCTATATTTTTTATTAATGTTCTTCTATCATGAGCAGATTTAAAAGGAATTCCTTCAAGTATCTTTATAATTGTTTCATCAGACACATTAGTATTACTAGAATCTATTGCTTTAGCTATAGTGCTATTAGGAATCGAAGGATCTTTTGCAATTTGTCTTACTACTTCACCAAATACTTTATTAGGAGTATCTGAATCAATAGCTGCTGCAAGTATTTCTTCAGAGTCTGTAGTAGGATCTTTTATCATTTCTGTTACATAGTCTGCAGTTGCTTTGACAGGATCATCGATTTCTTCTGCTTTTACGCTTCTCTTATATTGTTTTTCAATTTTCTCTTCATGAGAAACTTCTTCCGGTTGTAATCCAAAAAACTTATTTAAGCCTTTTATAATTCTCATAATTCTCTCCTTTCTGTCTAAATAACATGGGTTGCAATTAAAATAAAGATAATTACTCCAATCAATATTCTATAATAGCCAAACACTTTAAAGTCATGTTTCTTTATATATTTCATAATAAATTTAATAATTAATAGTGATATCACAAAGGCTACTAACATACCTACTATTAATATTGCTAGTTCATTTCCTGCTATAGCTCCAAATTTAAGTATCTTTAATAGACTTGCTCCTACCATTACTGGAACAGCTAAATAAAATGTAAACTCAGCTGCTATGCCTCTAGAAATTCCAATTATAAGAGCTCCAATAATAGTAGCTCCAGATCTTGAGGTTCCTGGAAAGATTGCTGCGATAAGTTGGAATAATCCAATAATCAAAGCATCTTTATATGTGATTTCTTCCATTTCCTCTACTCTAAAATCTTTTTTCTTTATTGATTCTACAATTATAAATACAATTCCAACCAAGATAAGCATTGTAGCAATTGTAGGGGCATTGTAGAATTTAGCTTCAAGCCAATCATCTAAAAGTACTCCTACTATAGCTGCTGGAATACATGCTACTAATATCTTACCCCATAGATTTAATGTTGGTTTATCAAGTTTAATCTTTTTCTTTTCATCATCATCGTCATCTTTTTCAAGTTTAAATGGAAATAGATTTTTAAAATATAAAACAACAACTGCTAAAATAGCTCCTAATTGTATTACTACTTCAAACATGCTCCAAAACTCTGGAGATACATTTTGAAACTTCATCCAATGCTCAAATATTATTAAATGTCCTGTTGAGCTTATTGGTAGCCATTCTGTAATTCCTTCAATTATTCCAAAAATTATAGCAAATAAAATATTCATTAGTATTTCTCCTTAAAAATATTTTAACATTTCAAAAAAGTGTTGTAAATAAAAAAACGTAAGTATATAATTTGAGTAGATTAAAGAGATTTGATTAAAACTATTTGATGGAGGTAACAAATGATGTATGTGGGGAAAATAAATTCATCTAAACTTCTTCAAAAAAAATCACACAAATATTTACTAATGACAGCTTGCGAACTTGCAAGAACTAATCAACTTGGTTTATCTAAAGAGTTCGTAAAAAATAAAGATTCTGAGGAAATAGAATTATAAAGGAAACAAAAAGAGCCTTACAAAATATAAAGGCTCTTTTATTTTGCATCAAATTTATAAGAAATCTATATTATTTCTCTTCGTCTGATTCTTCGTCTGCTTCTTCATCAGCTTCTTCGTCTGGCTCTGGGGCATTATTGTATACTTCTAAGATAGCAGTTTGAATCTTTGTACGAAAATCTTGGTTAATAGGATGGCATATATCCTTATGATCTCCTGTACTCTTAATCTTCTTGCTAGGCATAGCAATAAACAATACTCCTTCAGGATTTTCGATAACTTTGATTTCGTGTACTACGAATTCATTATCGAATGTTACAGAGGCTACTGCTTTAAGTCTTGTCTCTGTGTTAACTTTTCTTAATCTTACATCTGTGATTTCCATAACTTAATGTGTTCTCCTTCCAAAGTTTATGAATTCGTGCTAATATATTTTTCTTGCACTACTTATTTATTCTCCATAACTCCTTTTTTCCCTTCTTGTTTTTTTAATTTTTTTATATTTTTTTAAAACTCTCTCCTATCCCTTGTCTCTCTTGTTTTAGAAACACTTTTTTCGATAAAAATATTGCTATTTTCTAAAATAAGTAATATAATTTACTAATGGAAATATTCATGTGAAGGAGGGTCCAATTATGCCTAACATTCAAGAATTGAAGAAATACAAAAACATACATATGATTGGCATTGGTGGAACAAGTATGAGCGGTATCGCTGAAATACTAAACCAATGGGGATTTAACGTTACAGGTTCAGATTGTACATCCTCCCCAGCAACAGATAAATTAATCGAAGATGGTATTAAAGTAACCATTGGACATAGCCATTATGATGTTGATGAGGCAGATTTAGTTATATATAGTGCTGCTATTAAGCCAGATGATCCTGAGCTTAAGAGAGCAAAAGATTTAGGAATAGAAACAGCTTTAAGAGCGGATTTTCTAGGAGAAATCACTAAAGCATATAGAAACACTATTTCTATTGCTGGTACTCATGGAAAGTCTACAACAACTTCTATGGTTTCTTTGTGTTTCTTAGAAGCAGCTAAAGATCCTTCTATTCAAATAGGTGCAGATCTTAGCCAAATCAATGGAAATTATAGAGTTGGAAAAAGTGATTTCTTTATTCTAGAATCTTGTGAATACTATGATAGTTTCTTAAGATTCCATCCTAAAGCAGAAATCATTCTTAATATTGATGATGATCATTTAGATTACTTTAAAAATCTAGATAATATAAAACAAGCTTTTTATAATTTTGTGAAGCTATTACCTGATGATGGTATATTAGTTTATAACGCTGATGATCCAAATTCTAGTCAATTATCACAAAATACTAAGGCTAAGAGTATTACCTTCGGTATAAATACTCAAACAGCTAATTTTGTTGCAAAAAACATTAATTATAATAGTGAAGGTTGTGCATCTTTTGATGTATATCACAACAACGTATTCTATAAATCAATGAGATTATCTGTTCCAGGCCGTCACAATGTTCTTAATTGTTTAGCTTGCATTGCTCTTTGTAATGAATATGGCATTGATAGAAATGATATCAAAAATGCAATATTAAAGTTTACTGGAGCTGGTAGAAGATTTGAATTAGTTGGAGAATATAATGGTGCTAAAATCTATGATGATTATGGCCATCACCCAAATGAAATTGAATCAGTTGCAGAAGCAATGAAAAATAAAGAGTTCAATCATTCTTGGGTAATATTCCAACCTCATACTTATAGTAGAACTCAAGAACATTTAAAAGAATTTGCTAAAGTATTAACTGATTTTGATAATATAATTGTTACAGATATATATGCAGCAAGAGAAAAGAATACTATAGGCATTTCTTCTATGGATATAGTTAAAGAAATTGAGGCATTAGATAGAAAAGCTTTCTATATTTCAAACTTTGATGATATTATAGATTTTCTAAAAAGAGAACTTCAACCTGGAGATATCGTAATTACTCAAGGAGCTGGAACAATAACAACTCTTGGAAGAAAATTAGTAAATCCTAATTATTCTTCATCAAGTAATAATTATTCTAATAACGATAATAATGATAATGAAGATAGTAATGTTGCTTCTACTACTAATGTTGAAGAACAAGAGCCTGTCAAAGAAGAGCCTAAGAGCTATGAAGAAATATTAGAAGAAGAACATGAAAGTCAAAAAGCAGAAAACTTAGAAAGTGTTGCTCAAAGACTTAGAAACATAAAAAAAGATAAGGAAGATTCATAAGAATCTTCCTTTTTTGTTCCCTATTAATTAATAATTTTCTTTTGATAATTCTGGATATTTAAAATTTTGCCCTGTTCCTGATACATCATAATCTTCTTCATGGTTTCCTTCTAAAGAATCGGCACCTACTAAAAAGTACTTATATTTACTATCATTTGTAAGAGATCCTCCTCCATAGATAATTGGATCATCCCAAGTTACATCAATTGCATACCATTTGCCATTTTCTAGTTGAACATAGTTCCATGCATGAGACTCTGTCTCCCCTGTACTATTTGTCGCATTTCCATATACTATTACACATGGAATATTTAATTCATCCATTAAATACTTAAATGTATTTGCATATCCTTCACATACTGCTTTTTTCTTTACTAAAATCCCGTAAATAGTATCATCAGTATCTTCATTTGCTTTATTGTATTCAGCATGATCTACAATCCAATCATGTACATATTTAATTTGATTATATCTACTTCCTGTGGCACCAGCTCTAATAGAATTAGTAACAGAATTTACTGCTGATAAAGCATCTTCTAGTTCTGCTTTTGTTTTAAAAGAATTTATGTAATAACCACCTTCTTTTTCAGTAACAGAATACTTGTAACTTACTTTATTAAAGAATACATATGAAGTTTTTTCAGTTACTAATGATAATTGAGATGTATTAACATAGAATATTTCAGGATGATCTAATTTAAAAGCATCCCAAGCTGTTTGAAAATCATCATCTTTTAAAATATCATTAGATGGAAACTCTATTGTACCATAACCTTCTTTAAACGTATCTAAATTAGCTAATATAGTATCATACATTATTTTAGGGCCTTCGCCAATTTGGTCATAGAAAAAAGTGTCCACCACATTACTTCTTGAACTGGACTCTTTGTTATTATTCATTTCCTCATCAGATGAAATATGATTTTCATCTGTTAAATTCTTAATAAAGGCAATATTAGTTGAATTCAAATTTTGAATGCTTATAGCCATAACTAAGAAAGCTATAAACATAAATATTAAACCAACTAAGCTAACGCCTCTCTTTTTTCTTGGCATTTTGTTTGCTCCTAACAAAATAATTTTAGCAAATATTTTTGCATAAAAAAAGAATTACAAGCAAATTGTAATGCAATATACAAATTTGTTTGTAATTCTATAAACTCTTTTTATTATTTATTAATAAGCTCCATTAACATTAACAATTCCTGAGTCTGCTGCAGCAATATTATATGTATTACCACCAGATACTCTATACATAAAGTTCTTTAGAACTTGAGAAATTGTTTGATTAGAGTTCTTAACAGATACAGAGATAATATCACCTTGTTTTAAAGTATATGTTCCTGTTTCTGCTAATTTCTTTTCAATTTGGGTATTATATTCAGAATAATAGTAATTCTCACCAACTTTTGAAGATTGTACTTGTGTAGTCTTTTTGTTAGCGTTCTCATCTAATATCTGTACTTCAACATCAACATCATAAGCATTACCAGTTGAAGCTATTGTATCTGTAAAACTTTCATATTTATCTTGTGTAATCTTACCTGTTGATCTAACATTGTCTACAAATTGTGTTGTAGCAGTTTGAACAACTTGTTGAGATATATCATCACTTCTATCTGCTGTTGACATTAATGGAAACATAAACATTAATACGGCTGCCAAAAATATAGCAACAACAGTCATTACTGAATCATTCATAAAAATAATCCTCCTAAATACTTATACATATTTATTATATCACATATTTGTTCATTTTGGAACATTTATTTGTAAAATATTTAATTTTAGCTATAAATATCGCTTTCTCCAATATAAATATATTGAACAACCTTTTTTTCAGATCCACCATAATTATCTATAGTTTCAAGGTTACTTAATAAATCTTCTGATGGATCAACATCTGTTAAGCTTACGATTTGTCCAGCATTTGAATATCCACCTTCAATAAGTTGTTGTTTTAATTCCTCAAATTGTTCTTCTGTTAGTTCCCCAGATGTTTGTATATCACTTGATGACTCATAATTATAAGTACCAATTCGTTGAATAAATCTACAATCGCTTTCCATAAAGCTTTTTCCACCTGTATAACTTACATATTTATATTTAAACCAATATCTAAATGCTTCTCCATCTTCAGTTCTATCATATACATTTAATGATAAACGCGATTTTTTACTTTCTGTAAAATAAGTTGCATGAGTTTTTCCTGCCTCAATATCACATGTTGGACTATAACTAATATAACCCATTACCAAATCTTGAATAAACTTATCCAAGAAAGCTTTGTTAAATATCCATTGCTCTTGTCTTGAAATTTCATCTGAAATATCTAAGCCATAAATTGCTCTATATTCGTTAAAGTCGTCAGCATTAAGAGCTGCTTCTCCGGGTGTTCCTCTAACAGTTCCATCCAATTCCAACTCGTAATTAGTAGGATTTACTCTTAAAATAGATCTATTCAAAGCTTGACTAGAGGCTTCTGAATAATACAAAGGCATTTTATGAATAGTTGCATCACTTTTTAATGTAATAGAACGAGTTCCATCTGCTGCATCTTTAATATCGATATCACTAGGATCAACATAATAAAATAATAAAGTATAGCCAGCTGTATAATAATTAAATATATTAACCATAAATTGGCTTTTATCTACAATAGCTTGTTGATTAACACTAATTTTAGTAGTTTTTAATCCACCATCAATATAATCTAGATACATATTATCTGTGTCATAAAATAAAAATGTACCATCTAGCTTTTTCATTGTTTTTTCAGCAGATGTTTTTGCCTTAGAAAAAGCAAAAATAGCTACAGAAAGGGCCATAACAAATAAAAGAATTGCTGCAGCCATTTTCAAAGCATCACTAGCATTTTCTCCCATATACTCCCTTTCCTCCTACTTTATAGATATTTGAATTATATATTAATTATTTAGTTTTATCAATAAAATAAGTATAAAGGCTATTAATGTAAAAGAAATGTAAAAAAGTGTGATATTATTTATCACACTTTTTATATTATATTATTCTATTTTACTTTATTTTATTTTATTTTAATTTAGGTTCTGAGCATCCAAGATTATCATTATCAATAATATAAATAAGTCTTATATATCCACTAGAATAGTAGGCTCCTGTGCTTCCATCTTGTGCAGTACCAGTAGTTCCAATAGATGCTGCATCACTATTTTTTTCAAAACCTGTTCTTCCTTCTTTATCTTGTTTAAATGCTTTTGTATTAGGAACATTAATAGTATATGTTTTTCTGGCTTGCA
>DGSM01000008.1 GCA_002393975.1 Clostridiales bacterium UBA4362 | reverse complement strand
ATGATATAGCAAAAGGAACAAAAGAGTGGAAAGCTGTTGTAAGAGATTTTTATAAACCATTTGATTCTGAACTTGATAAAGCATCAGAACTAGAACATGTAAAAATACCTGAAGTTGTTACTGACATGGTGTGCGAAAAATGTGGAAAGCCAATGGTTATTAAAACTGGAAGATTTGGAAAATTCTTTGCTTGCTCAGGATATCCTGATTGCAAAAATGTAAAATCATATTATGAAGTGTGTGATGTTCCTTGCCCAGTTTGCGGTGGAGAAGTACACATTAAGAAAACTAGTAGAGGAAAAGCTTTCTACTTATGCGAACATAATGAGAAAGAACCTAAAACATGTAATTATATTTCTTGGAATAAACCAAAGGTAGGAGAAGTGTGGACTCCTGAAGATAATAAAAAAACTACTAGAAAAAGGAAAACAACTAAAAAATCTTCTACTAAGAAAAAGACTACAAAGTCTAGCAAGACAACAAAGTCTAGTAAGAAGAAAACTACCAAGAAATAGAGGAGAGATTTTATGAAAGTTAGTAAAGAAGAATTATTACATATAGCTAATCTAGCTGATTTAAATCTTAAAGAAGATGAAGTAGATAATTACTTAAAAAATCTTGATGATATTTTGAATTATGCTGAAGTAATTCAAAATGCTCCAATCAAAGATTTAAAAGAAACAATTGGTGCTAATGATAATTGCAATGTATTTAGAAAAGACGAAGTAAAAGTTTTTGAAGACCATGACTTATTGCTTGCAAATGCACCAGAAATTGATAGAGAGATGTTTAAAATCCCTAAGGTTATAAATTAAGTTAGAAGGAGCTGATTTTAATGGATATTACAGAACTTACTGTCCATGAATTGATAGAAAAGAAAAAAGCAGGAAAGCTAACATCTGAAGAAATAGTAAAAGCATATACAAAAAGGATTGAAGAAAAAGAAAAAGATATAGATGCTTTTATCACTATTACAACAGATGAAGCTTTAAAGACTGCTAAAGAAAAGGATAAAGAAGGCCTTAAAGGAGACCTTGATGGTATTCCTATAGGAATAAAAGATAATATAAATGTTAAAGGAACTAAGACAACTTGTGCTTCTAAGATGCTAGAGAACTTTGTTTCACCATATGATGCAACAGTTACAGAAAAGCTAAATGAAGCGGGACTTATTTCACTTGGAAAAATGAATATGGATGAATTCGCCATGGGTTCATCTACTGAAAACTCAGCAATGAAGGTTACTCATAATCCTTGGAATTTAAATACTGTTCCAGGAGGCTCTTCAGGAGGAAGCGCAGCGGCAGTCGCTGCAAATGAGGTGCCATGGGCTCTTGGATCTGATACAGGAGGATCTATAAGAGAGCCTGCAGCTTTTTGCGGAATAGTTGGACTAAAACCAACTTATGGTTTAGTTAGCCGTTATGGACTAGTTGCTTTTGCTTCATCACTTGATCAAATAGGACCTTTAACAAAGGATGTTGAAGATGCAGCTTTATTATTAAATGTAATCGCAGGACATGATGAAAAAGATTCTACATCATATAATAGAGAAAAAGTAGATTATACTAAAGCTTTAAAAAATGATGTTAAAGGATTAAAGATAGGTGTGCCTAAAGAATTCTATGCAGAAGGATTAAATGAAGAAGTAAAGAAAGCTTTAGAGAATGCTATAGAAGAGTATAAAAAACTTGGCGCAATAATTGAGGATTGTTCTGTTGATGTTGCTAAATATAGTTTAGCTACATATTATATAATAGCATGCGCTGAAGCTTCATCAAACTTAGGAAGATTTGATGGAATAAGATATGGTTATAGAACCAAGAATTATGAAACACTTAACGAATTATTTAAAAATTCAAGAAGTGAAGGATTTGGCCCTGAAGTTAAGAGAAGAATAATCCTTGGAACTTATGTTTTATCATCAGGATATTATGATGCATATTATAAGAAAGCACAACAAGTTAGAACTTTTGTTAGTCAAGAATTTGAAAAAGCATTTTCTAAATATGATGTGCTACTTACACCAGTATCACCAAATGTAGCTTTTGAAATTAACTCAAAAGTTTCTGACCCATTAGAAATGTATTTAGCAGATGTTTGTACAGTTCCAGTTAATATTGGATCGGTGCCTGCAATTTCTCTTCCTTGTGGTGTAACCTCTAAAGGTATGCCAATTGGAATGCAACTTATTGGACCAAGATTTAGCGAAGAAACACTTTTAAATGCTGCTTATACTTTTGAACAAAAAATTAAGTTTAGAGAAAATCATAAACCAGAATTTAAGAAATAAGGAGGAATCAAAATGACAGATTATGAAGTTATTGTTGGATTAGAAGTTCATGCTGAGCTTTCTACAAAAACAAAGATATTTTGCTCATGCCCAACAGATTTTGGTGCTGAACCAAATACACATACTTGTCCTGTTTGTATGGCTATGCCAGGAGCTCTTCCGGTTCTTAATGAGAAGGTTGTTGAGTATGCAGTAAAAGCAGGACTTGCTACAAATTGTACAATTTCTTTAGATAGTAAAAATGATAGAAAAAATTATTTCTATCCAGATAATCCTAAATCATATCAAATATCTCAATTTGATAAACCACTTTGCCAAAATGGATATGTAGAAATTGAAGATGATGAAGGAAATCCTAAGAAAATTAGAATATTAAGAATTCATATAGAAGAAGATGCAGGAAAATTAAACCATAATGAATTTGGAGGAGGGAGCTTAGTCGATTTAAACCGTGCTGGTGTTCCACTAATAGAGATAGTTTCAGAACCTGATATAAGATCAAGTGGTGAAGCTGATAGATATATTAAAAAGCTAAAATCAATACTACAATATATAGAAGTATCAGATTGCAAGATGCAAGAAGGATCTCTAAGGGCTGATGTCAATGTATCTGTTCATAAAAAAGGAGAACCATTTGGAACTCGTCATGAAATGAAAAACATGAGTTCATTTAGATCAATAGTAAGAGCAATTGATTATGAAAAAGAAGAACAAATAGATGATTATGAATCAGGAAAAGAAGTTATACAGGAAACTAAGAGATGGGATGACTTAGAAGGAAGAACATATAGCATGAGAGATAAAGAAAATGCTGATGATTATCGTTATTTCCCAGAACCTGATTTAGTAGCTATTAGACTATCTGAAAAATATATCGAAGATATAAGAAAGAGTTTACCTGAATTACCTGAAAGCAGGAAAGAAAGATATATAAATGAAATAGGATTATCATTAAAAGATGCAAATGCTATTACAAGCTCTAAAGCTCTTTCAGATATGTTCGAAGCTGCAGGAAAAAAGTGCAACAATTATAAGAGTGTATGCAATTGGTTAAATTCTGATGTAGCACGTATTCTAAATGAAGAAGAAATGGAACCAGAAGAAATTCCATTTAGTGCAGATCAATTAGCTGAAATGGTTAGCTTAATAGATAAAGGAACTATTTCAAGTGCTATTGGAAAGAAAGTTTTAGAAGAACTATTTAATAATCCACGTAATCCTGAAGAGATTATTAAGGAAAAAGGATGGATTCAGATTTCAGATGAGGGAGAAATTAAGAAAGTTGTTATGCAAATTCTTGAAGAAAATCCTCAATCTGTATCAGATTATAAAGCTGGTAAAGACAAAGCTTTAGGATTTTTAGTAGGACAAGCAATGAAACAAACTCATGGTAAAGCAAATCCTAAGATGCTTAATGAAATGTTTATTGAAGAATTGAAGAAATAACTTTTGAATAACATCTAATATAAATTTTTATATATTATATAGTAGAAACATAGAATTTTTATCTACATATAATATGTAGAAACATACTAATAAACAAAAAAAGGAGATGAAAATAATCATCTCCTTTAAAAATGTCAAAAAATCAAGAAAAATTGAAAAAAACTTCGAAAAATGTGTTGACTTTAGGCCTTAAAGATGTTAAACTAATTGTTGTACGAAGGAATTAGTTAAAGAACTCAGAATAAAGGTTTGAGAGAAGACTAATTTTTTATTTTGCCTTGAAAAAACACTATATTAAATTTAAGTAAAAAATATTTTAAAAATATTTAAAGAATGTGTTGACAACTTGGCAAAGTAATAGTATAATCTATCTCGTTCCGTGTGAAGCGGAATTATATTTTTACTCAATTGAAATTCGTTAACATAACGACAAATGAGTAGAGCAAAGTATATTGAAAAATAAACAATGAATCCTTTGAAAAAACCAATAATAATTGCGGTAGTTTTTATTGTACTACCTTTTGATTTAATCAAAGAAAAAAACAATAGTGTTTAGAGAGCTTAAAGCTTATCAAATTAAGAATTAAACTTTACTACGGTAAAGTAAAAATATTTTAACTTGAGAGTTTGATCCTGGCTCAGGATAAACGCTGGCGGCGCACATAAGACATGCAAGTCGAACGAACTTAATACTTTAGTTTACTATAGTAAGCGGTTAGTGGCGGACTGGTGAGTAATGCATAAGCAACCTGCCTATAAGAAGGGAATAACAGTGAGAAATCACTGCTAATACCGTATAAGCTGTGAGTATGGCATCATACAAACAGAAAAGGAGCAATCCGC
>DGSM01000099.1 GCA_002393975.1 Clostridiales bacterium UBA4362 | reverse complement strand
GACTATTTTAATAATTAAATTTCTAAATCTTTAATACACATTACCTCATAATGTACTACTTTTTTAATTTTCCAAAATTCCCACCATTTATGATTTTCATAAACTGTTTTGACCCATAAAAAATTACCAGTATCAATAAGTTCTTTTAAAAGTTTTTTATCTTTTACATCATAAAAAACTCCTGGTGTTGCTAAATGTAATCGCTACCTCATATTTAATTTTCCCCTTCCTTTTTACTACCTCGTAATTACGAAGTAATTACAAGACACGTTGTTAATACTTACGCTCTACCTACTAAGCTACGTGCAAAAAGCTGCATGATGGGAGTTGAACCCACGACATTAAGTTCCCTTAATGAATTGCTGTATGTGTCTTTATGGTTGGGGTGGCGGGATTCGAACCCGCGGCCTCGTGATCCCAAATCACGCCGTCTAGCCTCTGACGTACACCCCAATATTTACTTAACAAGACTCTTTAATATTGTTTAACGCTTCCAAGTATTAATTAGATGTTAAAAATATTTGCTGTATGAGTCTTTAATGGTGCCCGATGTTGGATTTGAACCAGCGACCTCCTCGGTGTAAACGAGATGCGCTAACCAGCTGCGCTAATCGGGCAAATTACAAAATTCTTTAAACATAAGCCAAGTTTATTAAAATATTGCTTTTAAATATTGCTGTAAGAATCTTTCCTTAACTTTCTATATATATTATAATAAATTATTTTTAAATTTTCAATTGGCAGGACGGCTTAGATTCGAACTAAGAGTACTAGTTTTGGAGACTAGGAGTTTAACCGTTAACTGACCGCCCTATAAATTGGGGCATATTTCAGCCCCTTCGCTTAGGCTTTGAGATTAAAACCAAAAGTTATCAAAGAAATTATCAAAGAGATTAAACCAAGAATCTTCTCCGCCTTTTACAGTATAGTGATATGCGCCATACTTACTACAGAACTTTGAAAGTTCTTCCTTATAAGCTTTCTGAGCTTCAATAAGAGCCTGGCGTTTTTCTTCTACTTTGGCAGCAGCATTTTTGCGTTCAGCAATCATTGCTTCATTCTTAGCCTTACGTTCTGCAAGAGCTTTCTCTTCAACTTTCTTTGCCACAACTGCATCGTCGTATTCCTTCTCTGCGGCGAGGCACTCTTCAACAGTTGCATATTCTTTTCCCATTTTACTTATAATTTTCATTGTAAATTCCTACCTTTACAAATAATATTTAGAAAATAATGCTGGTAATCCTGTTGCGCATTCTCCTATCCTATTAGGTCTCGGCCCATACTACTTATTTTCTATTGGTGAGTATAGAATGGATCGCACATTCCCATATAATTCACTAACTAAGGAGTCCCGTCCAAGCATTGTCATATGGCTGCTCACGTAGAATAAGTGCTCTTAGGTTTTGATTATATTTATCTCCTTTTGAGATATACTCATATATGGTACGCTGAAAGGGATTCAAACCCCCGACCTTCTGATCCGTAGTCAGACGCTCTATTCAGCTGAGCTACCAGCGCATATGGGGTGAATAGTGGGATTTGAACCCACGCATATCGGAGCCACAATCCGATGCCTTAACCACTTGGCGATATCCACCATATGGCACCCCCGCAGGGACTCGAACCCCGGACACACGGATTAGAAATCCGTTGCTCTATCCAACTGAGCTACGGAGGCATATGGAGGTCCCTGCCGGACTTGAACCAGCATCTCAAGGATTTGCAGTCCTGCGACTTACCATTTGACCAAGGGACCGCTTCACTCAATTATATCATATGTTTCATGAAAAATATCTTCTTTACAAGGATAAAATTCTCCATGAACTCCTTTAATAATATAATCGCCAATTTCAGCTTTCATATTACCTTCAAGAGTATTGATATTTAATGAATAATAACTACCCATATCATAAATATCATGAGCAGCTTTACCGCAAAAAGTCATCATTTCTTCAGGGTTATGACCAGTCCATCGACATACTTCAACTATTGCTGGTTTCTTCTGTGCTTTTTGTATCATTTTCATCTTCCTCACACATCATTTGAAAAAGTGGATCATTCATCATTTCATCGAATGACTGCATATATTGACCATCTGTTAGACCTGCTACTATTCCAAGAAACATTGCTAAATCTTTTGTCATTTTACGTCCCTTACTCCTTCATACTGTTTAGTACGATAATTATATTTTCTCCAAGGATTATCTTTACAAATAGGACATTTAATACGATATGCCCATTCTGTATCAGGATTCCAAAAATCATAATCCCATTCATCTGCTTGAAATACACAGCCACATCTAAGGCAGGTAAATTCTTTTCTTTCTGAATGATTGGGTTCTTTTATAATAGTAATCATTTCTTTAATAACTCCATTACTAAAGGATCTACTTTTAATTTTTTAGCTAATTTTTTTATTTTATAGTGATAAATCCATTGATGAATAAAACTTAAATTAGCTCGTTCCCAACCTAAGCAATTACCATATTCATCAAGATGATCACAACAACAACCACCAAAGTACTTACAATTATCGCAGTCTTTTTCTTGAAGTATATATGTACGCCACCATTCACGCAATTCATATTCCCATTGAAACCTATGCTCTTTTATATAAGCAATAGGAGCAGCAATCATTGTACCAATTTGAATGGCATGAACTTTCTAATTAACCGATAGCGAATGACGCATAATGTTTTACCTCTTCTGGTTCTTTTTCCATTGGCAAGTATGAGTTCATAAACTGATCATATTTAAAAAACTGCCGACCTTCTTCAAAAGCATAACCACTAATACCTTCATGATATGCTTCAAGAATAGCATAATCATAACAATATTCCCAAATATCAGTACGATTTTCTTTAAGAACTTTTAAAGCATCTTCTTTGTTAGAATAAAAGCCCCATGTACGAGAACCTTTAATACCATATTTATCATCAAATCTTGTGAATACTGTAATAAACCAATAAGTTTTTTCATTCAGCATTTCGCATTACCGCCAATCTATTATTTTTATCAGGGATTGCTGTAAATGTAATATTTGTATCAAGTGTCATACTTGTTTTAAGAGCCATTAATTTATTGCCTTTACTATCTGTAGCAAAAACTTCATCACATGAAGCTTCAAAAGAAAAAGTTTGTGGCATTACTTTTTGAGTAATAAGCATATTATTTTTTCTAATCGTTAAAAATATCGGCTCATTACTATCAAAGTCAATTGCCGAAAGATCATAATATGTTGTACCGCAATAAGGACACTTTACTTCTCCAATTTCTAATGGAGCGCCGCAATTAGGGCAATTTGTGTGTTTCTTCATATTCATCTAATGTCATTATTGAATCAGTAAATGTATAGACACCAATATATTCAGCGCCGCATTTAGGACATTTACGACATGGTTTAGATACCATAGCATCGCATACTTCACAATCAAAGGCATCATATTTTTCATCTACTGGCATCCAGAAATGCATTTTAATACTCCTTAAAATAAATAGGGCGGTTGTACCAATAAGCCATAAAACACTACTATAACTTGAGGACTCTCGCACATGAACCGCCCTTAATAAACTTAATTTATCTTTTTTCTGTATATATTATAACAAAAAATTTTTAAAATATCAAACTTCCTGTATCATCCCAACGAGAATAAAGATGTCCATTCGGACGAAGAATCGCATATTTCATTTCATCAATATTATCTTTACTCATGCAGTTATCATCAATAACTGTTGAAATACCACGAACAGAGTATTGAATGAATCCATAAGGAAGTCTTGCAATTGGAGTACCATTATTTTTAATATAATTTCTAATAATAACAAATTCTTTTTGCGGAAATTCATGGTCGCGCACCCATTCAGCTTCAGGACCATTTCCATCTGTATAAATCTTGCGAAAAGTTACCTGATCTACTCCACATTCTTCCGCCCAATTAAAATAATAAATAGGAGGCACAGCCATAAATTCATCTGTTAAATTAAAACAAACTCGAAGATTCATATTATTCTTTTTTACTTCATCAAATAATCTTCCAAAAGTTATTGTTTGTTTATTTTTAGGAGTACGAGTAATATCCCAATGTACTAATTCATTAAATGAAGACATAGATAAAGCAAATGTAGTAATACCGGCATCTGCTAAATCTTTTATATCTTTTGGAGTTAATCCACTCGCAGTAGTCTGGATCGTAATATTGTAAAAGGGTTTGCGCAAATTTTTGTTACAATCAAGAAGTTTAAAAATAAATTCTAAATTTTGTTGAGGTTCAGCTGTACCAGTAAGAATCATACTATTACAGCCTTCATCTCTAACAAATTCTATACGATCAAGATAAGAACGAGGAATAGGTTGATTATTATGAAGAATACAAGTACCATAATCTTCATGATGCATATGAGATACACAAAAAGCGCAATGATTCCAACACTTTCCAGTTGGGACAACAATACTTAAAGATTGTATATTCATTAAAAAATCCTCATTTCTTTTCTTTTTCTATAAATATTATAATATATTATTTATTAAAAATCAACATATACTCTTTTAATAGACATTGGATAAATGTCTGTAATAGTATCAAATAAATCATGAGCAAATTCAGTTTTCCAATCATGATTATCGTCATTAATAATTTTCACAATAGTTTTGATTTTAATAGAGTCATCACTACAAGTATTGAAAAAATTTCTCATAACAGCAGAAACTTTATTTTTTCTAATATGATACTTATTACTAATCATTTCAGCTAAAACATCAGCTTGAATGTGCATTTTATTTTCCCCTTCTTTCAAAAAAATAAGTGATTCTTTTTAAGAATCACAAAAGCTGGCTTATGCACCATGATCTGTGGTATCGGAACCAGTACCATTACGTTTGTGCAGGCACAAACTTTTCTGGAAAGGCTAATCCTTTTATGCATAATTTAACTAGTAGCAATTATAACTAATTACTTATTCCTCACTTACTTGGTATTAAAATAAAGAAAAATCTTTATAATAATTTTGATTAGGTTTAGGATTATCTCCATAATAAATTGTCATTGAACCCATCGCTGCTTTATTAATTGGAACAAAACAAATAATATCACATGAAGGATTTATAACAGCAAAATAATCTATTTTTCCAATATAATTTTTATTAGTAATTTCTGTATAGTTTTTTGAAGTACTTCTTGTATTAAAAATCCAACTATTTATAGTTTTTCCAGTATAAGCAGTTTTTACCTAAATTTTATATAACTAATTATTAAAATCAATTATAAAATCATAAGGTAAATTATTACCAATTGGTTTTAATATTGGAACATCATGATTCAAACAATATAAAATAAATTTCTATTCAGAAATATCACCAATCTAAGTTTTATTCATAATAAAATTCTCCTATCTTTTATTATTATATATTTTGAGCTTGTGTAGGAGCACATTATCTCATTAAGGAGCTACCTTAATGCTACCTCAGTGGAGCGCCAAGAGGTAATCGAAACCTCACCAACAGATTGGAAGTCTGTAATACTACCTTTATACTACTGGCGCAAATATTATTCTTCTTTTAAAAGTTCTTCCAAAAGAAGAATTTCATCAACCATTTGTCTTATGAATAAAAAATAATTATTTATTTCTATCCAATCCCGCTTAAAGAGCCTCTGGATGCTTATCAAAAAAGTTATAAAACAAAGATTCATCATTGCTATTAGCGCAGAACAATTCAAGTTCGGCTCCATGATTTTCAATAAGTGCGCCAAAAGCAACATATCGAGAAAGAGTTGATTTCAAATTATATCTATCGCCCTGTGTTGATTCAAGCCATACTTCGCCCTTTGCCGCATTGACTGCTTTAAGAAAATCGGCAATTTCAATTTCATTATTAAGTTTCATAAATACTCCTTGTTCAATTGTAACTCCATTATCTAATTCTATCATAATTTTCCTTTCTCTTGGAAATGTGCGGCGACTTGGCAGGGTGATTGCCGGTTCCCCATACGTAGGATTCATACGCTGATTTCGCCTAAACGCCGCCGCAACTATGACCTACTTGGTATATCTATAATATACCCTGGTTAAGAGTGCCAGATTTCTACTGCTCTACCCTATCCACATAGGGCGTGCTAACATACAGTCAGACTTTCGCGCGATAGTCTTCAATACTAATATACTGGTAAAGGTTCGCGACTTCTTTTTTCATATATTATTTACACTAACTCTTATGGAGCCGGCGAAGGGTTATGCTCCCTCGTTATCTCGTTGGTAACGAGAAGTTCTACTATTAAACTACACCGACATATGGAGCTGGTGGAGGGAGTTGAACCCACAACCTACGCATTACAAGTGCGTTGCGCTGCCATTGCGCTACACCAGCATTATTCTTTTATATTTTCATATGGAACAGTCCATTGCTCTTCATCCCAAGTTATAAATCTTTTTTTACAATCAGGGCAGTAAATACTAAACCATGTTTCATTTTTAGAATTTCGTCCAGTTGTCATATCTTCTTTTTCAAAAGTCCAAATACAACCGCAAACAGGACAATTTAATTTATAATATTTTTTACCATGTTTAATTATATGAATCATTATTATCTCCTATTGGCGC
>DGSM01000077.1:1423-3854 GCA_002393975.1 Clostridiales bacterium UBA4362 | reverse complement strand
GTCAACATTAAAAAGTAGTAATCCTAAATGAATAATCTGACTGAAAGTCTTCTACTGATATAATGAGGATTACTCTCAATAGAATGAATTATTTATAAATATATATTTAGTAATATCTATATTAATGAGAAAAATTCTCATTTAGTATTTAATGTGAGAAAAGAGACGTATATAATAGTATATAAGAATATAAGATGGGGTGAAGTATCATGTTAATACAGTTTAATTTTAAAAACTATAAGTCGTTTCGGGACGAAACAACTTTAGATCTATCTGCTACAAATATTACTGAGTTCTCTGAAAGAGTTGAAAAAGTAAATGGAGAAAAGATTCTTCCAGTAGCGGCAATCTATGGCGCAAATGCTAGTGGTAAATCTAATGTGTATAGCGCATTTGCATTCATGTCAAAGTATGTCTTAAATTCATTTAATTATGGTGATGATAGAAAAGAATATGATGAAGTACGTCCTTCTCCATTTTTATTTGATAGTAAATCAGAAGCAGAGGATACAACTTTTGAAGTGTATTTTACTCTTCCAAAAGATCAATCAGAATATGTATATAATTATGGATTCTGTCTTGGTATAGAAGGTGTTACTGAAGAATGGCTGAATTATAGGGTAGCTAACTCTGAAAAATCTAAAACTATATTTTATCGTGATAAAGACACACTTGATTTATCAGGTATCTCAAAAAAGAGTCGTGATAATATTAAGATTGCTTTAGAGCAACAAGTTCTAGTAGCATCATTAGGAGCTAAGCTAAAAATTAATGAATGTAAAATGGTACGTGATTGGTTTAAAGAAAATGAATTTGCGGATTTTGGTAATGCGGTTAGTAATTTCTTCTTATCAAGAATGTTGCCGTCTGGCTTTGTAGAAGATGCGAGTGTACAAGATGATGTAGTAAATTTCTTTTCTTCATTCGATGATCAAATTAAAGGATTTGAAGTTAATAAAATACCATCTCCTGATAATGATAAGGCAGAAAGATATACTATTGATGCATTACATAAAAAACTCAATTCAGAAGAATTGGCAAAGATTCCTTTATCTTCTGAATCTGCAGGAACATTAAAGATGTTCGCTCTTTATTCTGAATTACAGTCTGTATTGAAAAAAGGAAGTATATTATTTGTAGATGAATTAAATGCTAGATTACATCCATTGTTAGTTAGAAATATCATTCTAACATTTTATAATCCGAAGGTTAATGTGAATAATGCACAATTGATTTTTACTACACATGATACTTGGCAGTTATCAAATCAACTTTTACGTAGAGATGAAATCTGGTTTACTGAAAAAGATAAGAACGGTGTTTCTACGCTTTACTCTTTAGTAGATTTTGTGGATGAGAAAGGTACACGTATTAGAAAAGATGAAAGCTATGAGAAGAATTATCTTTTAGGTAAATATGGTGCTATTCCTACATTGAACAATATTGGTCTATTAGAGGAGAATTAATATGACACGAAAAGAAAGAAATGGGAAACGAAAATCTCGTCGTATTAACAGTAGAATTCCGTCATTAGGATATTATTTGATTGTAACTGATACAAATGCTACTGAACGAAATTATTTTATTGGCCTTCGAAATGCTTTGCCTGAGGGGATGAGAAATAAATTGATTATCCATGTTGAAAAAGCAAAAAAGACAGACCAGCTTATTAAAAAGTGTGTTGAATTATTTTCTAATGATCCGCAATATCGTATACCGTGGATTGTGTTTGATCGTGATCAGGTAACAAGATTCGATAACATCATTGTAGATGCAAAAAAAAGAGGAATACATGTTGGGTGGTCTAATCCTTGCTTTGAAGTTTGGATGTATGGTTATTTTGGGAAAATTCCTCAAATGGTTGATTCACAAGAATGTTGTAGGAAGTTTGGTGAAAAATACAAGCAGAAAACAGGACAAGAATATTCTAAAGCTAATAAAGAAATATATGAGCTATTAACAAAGAATGGGGATGAAAAAAGTGCTGTAGAGATTGCTAGAAATAGATATGAAGTTTCTATTCAATATGGAAAAAGAAAACCTTCAGATATGCATCTTTGTACAACTGTTTATGAACTTGTTGGCGAAATAGTCCAAAAAGCATCAGCATACAAAAACAAATTGATATAATTTATTGAAAAGTAGAATATAAATATAACATACCTTACACAGTCTTCTTCTAATGTTTTTAATTTGAGGATTAATCTTAAGAGTCAAGGACTTATAGTTAGAGTTATTGTTTAAAGAACACCTGCTGTGTATAGCGGGTGTTCTTTTTGTAAAGCCGTATTACAAAATATGATAGAGATCTTTTGTAATAAGATTAAGAGATAAGAGTGTTGAGTCTTTATTACTAAAAAAAATAAAGAATTATTTATGTCTGGAGAATAACATAAAAAAAGCTATGATGGATGAAAAAAACATGACAGTC
>DGSM01000077.1:0-1292 GCA_002393975.1 Clostridiales bacterium UBA4362 | reverse complement strand
AAAAATATTACAACAGACATAAATTCTGATAAACGAATTTACACAAAAAATTTTACACTATGCACTAAAGAACACTGAAAAAGTTTTTCTTCTATAGACAAATCTTAAATTGTTTTATCGTATTTACTCATAAAAAATACTTTAATATCATATTAATAGAACTTCGTATTTAAATGGATAGATAACTTTTGTTGCAATGTACCTAATTTAGCACTCCAACTTGGAGTGCTTTTTTATTCAAATCGTCACAAATTTTAAAAGAAACGTCACATAAAGGTTATAATATTAATTAAGAAGGAGGTATACATATGTGTACAGTAATTACATATCATTCAGGAAATCACTATTTTGGTAGAAATCTAGATTTAGATTACTCTTATAATGAGACTGTAGTCATCATGCCTCGCCATTATAATTTTATTATGAGAAAGATGAAAGCTATTGAATCTCATTATGCTATTATAGGAATGGCTACAGTAGTAGGTAATTATCCACTATTCTATGATGCAACTAATGAAGAAGGATTATCCATGGCAGGACTTAATTTCCCAGATTACAGTTATCTAAATCCATATAATGAATCAAAAGATAATGTTACTTCATTTGAATTCATACCTTATATCCTATCAACATGTAAGAATGTTAAAGAAGCAAGAGTTAAACTAAAAACTATTAATCTCTATGATGAACCATTCTCTAAAGAATATCCTAATTCTACTTTACATTGGATGATTGCGGATAAGGAAGAAGCTATCGTAGTAGAATCAATGAAAGATGGTTTACATATCTATGATAATCCAGTAGGTGTTATGACAAATAATCCTCCATTTAACATCATGAACTTCGCCTTAAATGATTATGCATCATTATCCCCAAAACAACCAGAAAACACATTTGGAACATCCTTACATCTTTACTCTAGAGGAATGGGTGGATTAGGATTACCTGGTGATCTATCTAGTAAATCTCGTTTTATTAAAGTAGCTTATACTAAACTAAATTCTAAATCAAAAGAAGATGAAAACAGTGCCGTACATCAATTCTTCAAGATATTAGGATCAGTAGAGCAACAATACGGTCTATGTGAAGTAACACCTGGTGCTTATGAATATACAATCTACTCATCATGTGTAAACATAGAAGAAGGTATCTACTACTATACAACTTATAATAATAGTCATATTCACGGAGTGAATATGCATCACACTGATCTAGATGCATCTACACTAACTATACATAAACTCATTAAAGATGAACCATTGGATATTATCTAGTATATATTTCTTAGAAGA